>JAZQWY010000142.1:0-19175 GCA_045632545.1 Eubacteriales bacterium
ACGAAAGCTCCCTCTGCAAGGTACTCACAAAGGACTTCATTCACCGCGTTGGATACAGGCTCGTAAGCCCCCGAATCAAGAAAATTCGTTCGTGAACGGACGGCGCTCCTTGAATCTCCGCCGCCGCTGTGCCGCGGCGCGAGGTTAACGTATCCGCTTGAAGAAATATCAAAGCAATGGCGGCGCGCGCCGCCGCAAAGGAGACTCCTACCTTCGTTTTCAAGGCTCATCTTCTTGCCGCAGCAGGGGCATATCAGACTGTCAAGTATCTTTTCGTCCATTGTCGTCTCGCTTTCATCAATTTATTTACAGACACATTAAGAATATTATACGCTTTTTTTCCATATTTTCAAGTATTTTTTGGAAAACACAGGTCGTCTTTTTTCTTTTTCAATATCTTGGCTTTCTTTTGAAGCGCTTTCTTTTTTCCGACCATTATCTTTTTCTTTTTACTCATAGCCTTGGCTTTGGACTTAAACGCCTTACCGCATTTTTTCTTTGCCTTCTTTGTCACAAGTACCATTCTTATTATCATCTCATCATCGCCCCCCGCAAAATCCGTCATTACAGTCATATCTGAATTTATTATAACCGTTATATGTGAAATTTTTTTTACCAATCGTAAAATTATCGCAAAAACAGACTGTATTTTCAACTATGTCTAACAACTAATCTTTTATATGACTATATGACTTGTTTTTTTCGCTCCAATTTGTTATAATAATCTTATAAAAAAACAAAACGCAAAATCAAATGATAAAAACTATATTTCTCTCAAGAATGAGGACGATGATATAACCCCTATCTACTTATAGATGAACGGAGGTCGCAAAATGATCCGCTTTGTATACGGAGAATCAGGCTACGGCAAAACACACGCCATAACCGAAATGCTCAAAGAGGACGCGCAAAAAGGGATACATTCCTTTTTCATAGTTCCCGAGCAGCAGGCTGTAGGAAGTGAGCGTATGATGCTCAATCTCCTTCCGCCCTCGGCTCAGCTTACGCTCGAGATATTGAATTTTTCAAGACTTTACAACCGAATTTGCCGAGAATACGGCGGACTTGAATACAATTATATAACCACCCCCGCAAAGTATCTACTTATGCAGCAGACACTTAGTGAGCTGTCTCCGCTCATGGAACACTACAGCGCGGAAGCTGCCGAGGATTCCTCAATGACCGAATTTATGCTGGGAAGTGTCAAGGAATTCAAAGCAAGCGGCATTACCCCCGCTGAACTTGAGAACGTCGCCCAGAAGCTGGATAAGGAAAGCAGACTATACTCAAAGCTACGCGACGTATCTCTCGTCTACGCCGCATACAATTCAGCCGTATCTCAGAAATTCAGTGACTCGGCAGACGATATATCAAAACTCGCCGATATGCTTAAAAGGCATGACTTTTTCCGCGACTGCAACGTATACATCGACTCCTTCACATCCTTCACCGCCGCAGAGCACGCGGTCATAGAGAGGATATTCGCACAAGCGCTGAACACCACGGTGAGCATCTGTCTGCCCCGTGAGCGCTATGAGTCTATACATACCGCAAGCATCTCGGCTTCCGAGAGAAGGCTGATAAGGAACGCGGAACGCCACGGAGGGTATACCCCCTTAATTTTCACGGAGAATAAGCGGGCGAAGGCTCACTCTCTCGCATATCTTGCTGAAAACCTTTGGGCGCTTGGAGAGACCGCGCCCCTCAAGACAGACGACGGCGCCGTTTCCCTTGAGGTATGCGCCACGCCCTACGCCGAGGCTGAAGCGGCGGCAAGATGGACGCTGGAGCTTATGCGTGGCGGCACTCGTTGCCGTGACATAGTGGTGATAATGCGCGACGCCGAAAAATACAGAGGAATAATCGAGCCCGCGTTTGAGAGAAACAATATTCCCTTCTTCTTCTCTGAAAAGAGCGACCTCTGCTCAAAGTCGGCTGTAAAATTCATTCTCAGCGCGCTGAGAATAAAAAATCACGCTTGGCGCAAGAGCGACGTTATATCCCACCTAAAAACAGGGCTTTACGATATACCGCAGAGCTCTGTGGATATGTTCGAAACCTACGTAAACACATGGAACATCAACGGCAACAGATTTACAGAGGAATATTGGACGATGAATCCCGACGGATACACCGAGGGCATAACCGAAAGAGGAAAACGGATACTTGCCGCCGCAGGAGAAGTGAAGCAAACGCTTTGTGACCGTCTTATTCCCCTCTTTGCAAAGCTTGACGCGGCGGAAAATGTCCGAGAGATGTGTACCGCTATATACGAATATCTCGTTGACTGCAATATTGAGGCAAGGCTCACGGAGCTTGCTTCGCGCAAGGCGGCTGAGGGAAATATCAAGGAAGCCGAGGAATATTCCGCGCTCTATGGCGTAACGCTGAACGCCTTGGCTCTCGTTGCCGAGATACTCGCCGAAAGCGATATGAACACCGAGGAGCTGGCGAAAAATCTGAAGCTGGTCTTTGATATGACCGAGATTGGAACTATCCCCACCTCGGTAGACGAGGTGACTATCGGTTCGGCGTCCCTCATACGCGCCGACAATCCGAAGTGCGTTCTCATTCTCGGGCTCTGCGAGGGAGAGTTTCCAAAGAACGTCTCCGACAGCGGTGTCCTCAACACACCCGAGCGCAATATTCTGGCTGAGCTTGGAGTGGAGCTTACCTCTAATAATGAAACACGCTCCTCAGACGAGCTTATGTTCGTGCAAAAGGCTTTCTCGCTTCCCTCAGAGAAACTAATACTTATCACCTCAAGCGCGGAGACCGACGGACGCGCAAGAAAGCCTTCTCTGCCCTACGAGAGGGTTAAAAAGCTTCTTCCGCTTGTCAAGGAGCATATCTTTGACGAAAACGATATAACCTATCTCACCTGCTCAGCCGAGGACGCTTCAAGATATATCTTTTCTCAAGTCTCGTCAAAAGCTACAGAAACGCTCCGCAGAGCGCTTCTCTCGCGCGGAGACGAATTTTCCTATCTTGAAAATTCCGAGAAAAGACCTATCTCGGTGGACGAATGCTCTGTATCCATGGCAACGGCAAGAGAGGTCTTCCCAAGCAAGATAAAACTTAGCCAATCAAGACTTGAAAAATACGTAAGATGCAATTTCAGCTACTACTGCTCCTACGTTCTCGGTCTGCGCGAGGAAAAGAGCGCCAGATTCAGGTCGTCCGACATGGGAACCTTCGTGCATTTCATTCTTGAGAACCTACTCCGTGCCGTAGTAAGCGAGAACGGTATCAGCACGGACATCAACGACGAGAAGCTGAAAGAACTTGTCGATGATACTGTTAATAGATATATCGAACAAGTCTGCCCCGCATACGAGAGAAGCTCGGGACGCTTCGTTCATCTCTATTCAAGGCTGAGAAATCTCTCGCTTCTGCTGACGAAAAATATTATAGAAGAATTCTCTCACTCGGAATTTACCCCCAAGTATTTCGAGATGAAGCTTGACGGACGGGACAACTCCCCCGCCCCGCTTGAATTCGTGATGAAGAACGGCGACCGAGTGTCGCTTTCGGGTATAGTCGACCGCGTGGACCTTATGAACAAAGACGGTAAGGTCTACGTGCGCGTAGTAGACTACAAGACGGGAACGAAGGATTTCTCGCTTGACGACCTGAAACTCGGACTGAACACACAAATGCTGATATACCTTTTCACCCTCTGCTCAGCCTCGG
Organism: Eubacteriales bacterium; assembly: GCA_045632545.1. Taxonomy (GTDB): domain Bacteria; phylum Bacillota; class Clostridia; order Oscillospirales; family CAG-272; genus HGM12713. Next base: position 3,694 of record JAZQWY010000142.1, read on the forward strand.
CAAGGAAGTTGCTTCCGAACGATGACACTGTAACCGAGAGCACGCCTCTCCCCGCGGGCGTGGTATATCTCTCCTCAAACATTCCCACCATTGAGCTTGAGGATTACACCGATTCGGGCGAAGTCCTCGCGAAAGCCAAACAGGCGTTTGACAGAAACGGTCTGCTCATAAACGACGAGGATATTCTCAGAGCTATGAACGATAACCTTTCCGCCGATTTTCTTGCGGGCGTGAAGAAGGGCAAAAAGGACGCTCTTTCTGGCAAAGCGCTGACGAGCGCGGAAAAATTTGAGGAGCTGAGGGCAGAGATAGAGCAAACTATAATCTCGATAGCCGAGAAAATGAAAAGCGGAAAGGCTGATGCCAAACCGATGATACACAAGGGTACTTCCCCCTGCGACTGGTGCGAGATGAAGCCCGTCTGCAAAAGGATGGAAAAATAAAGAACACCGCAGAGGCGGTGAGAAAGGATAAAAAATGCCGAGAATTTGGACAGAAGCGCAAAGCGCGGCGATAAACACGCGCGGAAAGGACCTGTTAATATCCGCCGCGGCGGGTTCGGGAAAAACAGCCACACTGACCGAGCGAATAATCCGTTCGCTTACCGATAAAGAAAACCCTTCTGACATATCAAAAATGCTGATAGTCACCTTCACGCGTGCCGCCGCTGCTGAGCTGCGGCAGAGGATATTTACGGCTATCACAGATGCGCTTGCGAACGACCCCGCAAACCGTCACCTTTCGGGTCAGCTCGTAAAGATAGGCAACGCGAAGATATGTACCATAGATTCATTTTACCTCGACCTCATCAGGGAAAACTTTGCCTCGCTCGGACTCCCTCCCGCATTCAGGATCGCCGATACCGCCGAAGCGGAGATTCTCTCAAAGGAGATAATGTCGGATACAGTGAACCGTTTTTATGATGCCGACACAGAGGGCTTTTCAAAATTTACAGAGGCTTTTTCAAACGTGCGAAGCTCATCAAAGCTCCCCGACGTTTTTCTCAATCTTTATTCCCACGTCTGCTCATATCCCGAGGGCACGGATTTTCTTAAACGCTGCGCCGAGCAGTGCCGCGACGATGCCGAGCTTGACTTCTTCGAAAGCTCGTTTGGGAAAATACTGCGCGATGACACCGTCGACGCGGTGAAATATTTCATATCGGTGCTATCCGGTGCTATGAAGATTATATCCGAAAACGCGGATGCCGCACTTACCTATATCCCCTCTTTCTCATACGACCTGACCTTCTGCCGTGACCTGCTTGAAATTCTGGAAAACGGCACTTATGCTGACGCGCGCATCCAGATACTTTCATACTCCCCGATAAAGCTGGCAACCTTCAAGGGAGAAACGACGGAGGCTTTAGCTCGCTGCAAGGAAAAAAGAACATCGGTAGCTAAAGCTATAAGGGCTCTTGGCGCAAAATCTTTTGCCTTCACCGCCGATAATATCTCCTCCGCCATGAAGGAGACCTCCGAGATAACTATGACGCTTTACCGTCTGCTTTCGGAATTTGAGGAAAAACTCAACAAGGAAAAGCGAGCGAGTGCTATCTGCGACTTCAGCGACATCAGAAGATACGCCTTAAAGCTGCTTGTGAATCCCGACGGCTCACCCACAGAGATAGCCAAAAATATATCCGAGAGCTATACCGACATATATATCGACGAATATCAGGATGTTGACAGAGTTCAGGATATGATATTCAGCGCGATATCCAACGGTCACAACCGCTTTATGGTCGGAGATATCAAGCAAAGCATTTACAGCTTCAGGGGGGCTGAGCCCCGCGTTTTCGCAGATTACAAATTATTCTTCCCTGTCCACGGTAGCAAGGAGGCAGAAAACGGTACCCGCGAAGCCATATTTATGTCTAATAATTTCAGGTGCGACGAGAACGTCATAAAATTCACCAACACCGTCTGCTCCTATCTCTTTGGCATATGTAACGAGAATATTGGTTATTGCCAAGACGACGACCTTGTTTTCTCCAAGCTCCCGCCCTATGAAAATTACGTCTCTCCAAAGGTTACGCTGGGTATCGTAGTTCCACCCGAGGACAAGGATAGCGACTACGTAAGCAACTCCGAAAACAACAAATACAGCGAGGCGAAATATATCGCCTCGGAAATAAGTGAGCTTCTCGCCACGGGAAAGAAGGCTGACGGCACTCCCATAAGGCCCTGCGATATCGCCGTCCTTTTCCGTTCGGGCTCAATGAAGCCGTATCTTAAACGCGCCTTTGACGAGGAGAGAATAGGCTACATCGGCGTGGAAAGCGATAAGTATTTTGAAAATCCCGACGTACTGCTCATACTCTCGGTTCTCAATATCATAGACAACCCCCACCGTGATATCTACCTTGCGGGCGCGCTCCATTCTCCGCTATTTGATATCACGCTCGACGAGCTTGTAACCCTCCGCAGATACCGCGACAGCGCCTATTCTCTCTACGACGCTGTAGTGGAATATTCAAAAAACGAGGATACCCCCCTCGCCCAAAAATGCCGTGATTTCCTTGCTGTCCTTGACGGCTGGCGAGATATGACGCTGTCGCTCCCTGTGGACAAGCTTCTCAAAAGCATCTATTCCTCAAAGCTGTTTGCCGCCTCGGGACTTGCAAACTCGGAAAATCTCCGACTGCTCTACGAATACGCAAGGCGCTTTGAGTCGGGAGCCTTCCGCGGACTTTGCAATTTCATAGAATACATAAACAATATAATCGCCGAGGGCACTAAATTTGATACCGCCGCTGGCGAATCCGCCGCTGATAAAATATCGCTTATGACTGTCCACCATTCCAAAGGCCTGGAGTTTCCCGTATGCTTTCTCTGCGGAACGGCGGGGAAATTTAACCGTTCGGAGTTCCGCGACAGCCTTATATATGAATATTCTGCGGGCGTTGCTATGAAAATACCCGACGGAACGGGATTTGCGCGTATCAACACCCCTATGCGAGAAGCGGTAGCTTCAAAAATACTCCTTGGTCAGACTGAGGAGGAAATGCGTGTTCTCTACGTCGCGCTGACCAGAGCGCGAGAGAGGCTATACGTAACAGCAAACTCCTCGAAGTCCAAGGATAGACTGCTCTCTGAGGCTTATCTCCAAAGCTTCTATTCGGGTAAATACGTACTCATAAAATGCAATTCCTATCTTGAATGGATACTCACGGCTATAGCTCAGAGGGATATGTCAGATGTCTGCGACATCGAATTTGTAAATGCCGATAGCCTCTATTCTATAACACATTTTTCACTCCGTGATGAATCGGAAACCATCGAAGCAGACTCTAAGCTTCTTTCAGAGCTGAAGGAAAAATTCGACTTCAAATACCGCTATTCCACGCTTTCACGTATTCCCGCTAAGATATCGGTATCCCGCCTCTCACCCGACGCGCTTGATGAGGGTGACCGAACGCTGAATATCTTCGGAGGTGAAAGAAGCGTGGCAGTTCCCGAGATATTCGGCGGCGCGACTAAGAAAATATCCGCCGCCGATAGAGGAACGGCGACGCACCTGTTTTTGCAATTCTGCGACTTTGACAGAACCGAAAAACACGGCGTGACGGACGAGCTTTCCCGTCTTATAGAGGAGCGATATATACCCGCAAGCTCCGCTGATGCCGTGTTCAAGGACGAGCTCGAACGCTTCTTTGACAGCGAGCTGTATCTCCGCATAAAGAACGCCCAGCGCGTACTCCGTGAGCAGAGATTCAATATCCTGCTTCCCCCCTCTATGTTCTCAAAGGATACCGATTTTATTGAGAAAGTCGGCGACGAGCTTTTGGCGGTACAGGGCGTTATCGACCTTATCGTTATCGACGAGGACGGCAATATCTGCCTGTACGATTATAAAACAGACCGTCTCTCTGCCGCCGAGCGAGAAAACGAGACTCTGCTACGTCAGAAAATGTCTGCCCTTCATGCCGAACAACTATCCTATTACAAGATAGCCGTCGAACGCCTTTTCGGCAAAGAATGTCATACCGTGGAGGTATACTCCACTTGCGCCGCGAAAACGGTATCGGTTCTGTGAACGAAAAAATCCGATAGATTCCTCGGAATCTATCGGATTTTTCACGCCCTTCTGCGTTTTGAATTTACTATCAAACCGCCCGCAAGTATTGCCGCGGGTACTATTAGCACAAGAACAACTCCAAGCCCCTTAGCCACGCCTGAGGACAGGTTCAGCATAGCGTCACTGTACCTTGCCGCGCTTATATCCCCAATGGACGAGGTGTAGGTCTCACTCATCCAAGCGAGAGAATAGACCAGAAGCGCAAGATTATTCTGCGTCGTTTCCTCTCCGTTGAAGGAATCAGCGCCCGTATACCACACGAGCTTGGTCGTACCCTGCTCCGTTTCCTCCTCTACGGCAACGCCAAGATTGTAGACCGCCTTTGCGTTCTCGTCTCCGATATATGCGTTCTCAGAGGTGGTGAGGATAGGTGTCGCAAGCTGTGACTTTCTCAGCTCCTCGCTGACCTTTATCGCCGTGGCGTTTCTGAAGTCGACCGCGTAACTGAACGAGGCAAGCATATCGTGACCGTCATTAATAACGGTTGTGATAAAATGCTCGTCTGTTTCGCCGTCAGCTTCGGCTTCGTCAAGCTCAGAAATAAGCCCCTCCGCCGTACTCGCTCCGTAATATTCGGCGATAGACATAAGGTTCTTCATCAAAACGTTATCCTCGCCCGTCACAAGCAAAAGTCTGCCGCCTGACTTCAGATAATTCAAAATCATCTCTGTTTCTTGGTCAGTATAGTCTGAAGCAGGCTCGTTTATAACGATACACCCCGCATCCTCTGGAATACCGCCAGAACTCGTTATATCGTGCGTCTCAAAGTGATGTCCTATACCTTCAAGAAGCGTAGCGAAATTCCCATCGCTCACGCTGTTCTCACCGTGTCCCGTAATCATATAAGTATGAGGAACTACGTCAAGAGTAACATATTCTATCACGCCCGATATCACCGCGTCACCGCGGAAATAAAGCTCCGAGGAATAGATGAGTGCGTCCAGATACTGCGCGTAACTCTCGGATGACGAGAACAGAGCGTAGTAGTAATTGTAGTCACTGTACGACATATCCGTTATACCCAGCTTTTCGTTGACGTAGTAGTACATCGAATAAAATTCCACAAGCTGAGACCGCTTCTCACTGCAGACCATCAAGCTGTAGGGCGAGAAGGTCTCGTCTGCGGAATATCCGCGTTCTGTGAAAAAATTCGGCTCGGTCTCTGTATTGATATACTCCGTCTCGACGTTATCGCAGACCTCCGCATATCTCTCAACAAAGGTCTCGAACTGAGGGTTGCTTCCGTCGGAATCAAGTATATAGAGAGTGACCTTTTCGTCAAGTCCGCTGAGAAATTTATGAGTTTCGGCAGATACAGTATATCTGCGTGACGAGGTCATATCAAGTTCGATATATCTGCTGGGAATAAGGCTCATTCCAAGACTTACGGCGAGCATTACGAGAACGAGAATCACCGAAACCGCTGCCGTGATAAACGTCTTTCTTTTATTCTTCATCACTGCCGCCCCCTTACCCGAAACGCTTTCTATCTACCCTGCGCGCCGCGAGGAAAACAAGGAGCGCGACAGTGGCAAGATAATAAAGAATTGCTTTGAGATCGAATATTCCGTATATAAACTTATCAAATCCGCCGAAAAGCGAGATATATCGCAGGACCTCGGCTAGCACCGAGCCCGATGGCAGAAGCACGGTGATTATATTAAGCGCGTACAGCGCCACAAGAGTAACGTAGCTCACTACCGCACAGACGGCGGGGTTTTCGGTAAGCGTGGATATGAACATACATACCGACATAAGCGCCGCGCCGAAAAGCAAAAATCCAAGCAGTGCGCCATATGCAGAGATATAATTTATTCCTCCGAAAAATCCGAGTAGCATCGGAAAAAGCGCCGATACAGACGCGGAAACCGCGAACAGTCCAAGAAGCGCAAGATATTTTCCAAGCACTATCTCATATGTGTCAAGCGGAAGCAAGAGCAGCAGTCCGCCGCCGCTTCGTCTTTCCTCAAGCAACGGACTTACGGTGACAACAGGGGCGAGGAGCGCAAGCACCAGTGTCATATCAGCAAGGACGTATTCCCAAGAAGGCGAGAGCGTTAAAAGATTATACGCGCTTGTAAGCATTCCGCAAAATAGCAGATAAACGGCAACGAACACAAAGCCTGCGGTATTATTGAAAAACGCTTTGAACTCCCTTTTGAATACGGCAATCATATTCTCTTACCTCTCTTTGCGAAAAATCTCCGCTTCTCCTCTGGCGGTCGCTTCTCACGTGCTGACGCTGTCAGCTTCAGGTATATATCCTCAAGCGTGAGAGCTTCGGTGTCCATTGAAAGTATGGGACATCCTGCCTCGGCAAGCATTGAAAAAACCGAATCTCTTATCTCTGCTCCCGTTTCATATTCGAGCTTGAGAGATACCACTCCCTGCTCATTTTTCGTGACGGTACACTCACTTATACCTCTCACCTCGCTAAGCGCTGAGATTATCCTATCCTCGCTTCCGCGGACAGATATAACGAGCGCCTGAGCCTTGTTAAGTCTGCGCTCAAGCTCCGCCACAGTTCCCTGCGCTATCTTCTTGCCGTCCGAGATGATAAGCAGGTCATCGCACAGCTCACTTATCTCGGAGAGGATATGACTGCTGATGATGACCGTCTTTACCTCGCCGAGCTTCTTTATAAGCTCTCGTATATCGGTGAGCTGCTGCGGGTCAAGCCCAACGGTAGGCTCGTCAAGAACTATCACATCGGGATTTCCGAGCATAGACTGGGCAATTCCCACGCGCTGCTTGTATCCCTTGGAGAGATTTTTTATAATACGATCCTTTACGTCGTCTATATAGGTCAGCTCCATAACGCTGTTTACGTTACGCAAAAGCTTCTCCTCGGAGACCTTCCTCGCCTCCGCCACGAAAACGAGAAGCTCGTAAACCGTCATATTTTCATAAAGCGGGGGGATCTCTGGCAGATATCCTATCCTTCGTTTTGCCTCCACCGGATTTGAGAGAACATCTGTTCCGCCGACAGTAACGCTTCCAGAATCCGGTCTGAGACAGCCCGTTATGATATTCATAACCGTGGATTTTCCCGCACCGTTAGGCCCGAGTATTCCGTGTATGCCGCCCTCACAGAGAGTAAAGGACAAATTATCCACCACAACGCTTTCGCCATATTTCTTCACAAGATTTTTTACTTCGACCAAGCCTGTTTCCTCCCAAAAAAGATTTCACAAATACTTTTTATATCTTACAGCAAAACTGTGTACTCGATTTGAATTATTTGTGTCCGTTTTATGATGTTGGATAAATAATGTCGCCGACGGAGTACGCCGTCGGAGGCATTGTTTTATTTCCTACTCGGAAGTAGCTTTGTGAGAAAATGAAATTCATTTTCGGGAATATTCCCCTCGCGCCGTGTTTTTCTGTAGATAAGCAAAAATACCAAAATATTTCCGCCGAAGGCTATCAGCCACGACACAGGATAGGATATATAAATACTCATCGGCGTTCTAAGCAGCTTGAATATCGTCTGTACCCACAATATCCTCACTCCGCAAACGCCTATCAGCGTCAACACCATAGTAGTCGTTGACTTGCCCATACCACGCAGAGCGCCACACACTACGTCCATATTTCCGCAGATAAAGTATGTGGGAACTATAACCGCCATTCTCGTAAGCCCCGCTGTGATGACCGCCTCGTTGCCGCCCGCGTAAAGACCGAGAAGCGGATTTCTGAACAAAAATACCGCGCCCGAGAGCAGAGCCCATATTACCGTGACAACACCCATACAGCCCAGCAGTACACGCCCTAACCTATCATATTTCTTAGCGCCTACGTTCTGTCCCACAAAGGTTATCGATGCCTGCGTGATAGAATTCATCGCTATCCATATAAAGCCCTCGATATTCGCCGCCGCCGAGTTTCCCGCCATAACGATATCGTCAAAGCTGTTTATCGATGACTGGATTATTACGTTTGAAAGCGAAAATAGCGAGCCCTGAATACCCGAAGGTATTCCTATAATCATCATTCTCGAAAGATATTTTTTTGATATTCTTAGTTCCTTGAGATTTATTTTGAGATAACTGTCACTCCTCATCATATAAACTACCACAAGCACCGCCGACAACGCCTGAGATGTCACGGTAGCGATAGCCACACCCGCTACGCCAAGGTCAAATACGGCGACAAGGATAATATTCAGAGCTATGTTCACCACTCCCGATATCGTTAGGAATATAAGAGGGTGCTTGGTATCTCCCGACGAGCGAAGGATAGACGCGCAATAGTTATACAGCAAGGACGCGGGAACGCCGCAAAAGATTATTCTTATGTAAAGCGTGGAATGCTCGATAACGTTCTCTGGCGTATCCATAAGAGCGAGAAGGTCACGGGCAAAAATGAACCCAACAGCTCCGACCGCCACGCCAAGCAGAAGCGCAGTCAGCACCGAGGTGTGTACCACTTTCTTCACTTTGTCGTAGTCACGCGCGCCGATATACTGCGCCGCGCAGACACCCGCTCCAACCGACAGTCCCATAAACACACCGACCACCAGATTGTTCAGCGCGCCTGTGTTACCCACGGCGGCAAGGGCGATATGTCCCTCAAAATGTCCTACCACAACAAGGTCTGCCGCGTTATAGAAGCACTGCAAAAGTCCCGTAAGCACCAAGGGCAGAGAAAAAACTATAATTTTTCTCAGAAGCGGGCCTTCGGTCATATCCATTCCGTGCTTGTATGAGCTCATCAAAATCACCTTCCGTCGAATAAAAAGATTACAACACATAATTATAACACCTTGCACTGAAATGTCAAGAAGGTTTATAAAATTTATTACATCAATTTGATTTATATTCTCCTTTCTCCGATTGACAAAAGAATTTATGTGTGGTATAATTTAATGTATTAAATTTATCGGAAACCGAAAGGAAAACAACTGAATGTGCGCAAATCTTTTATCAACTAAGCCTTATAAGGGTACAAGAGACTTTTACCCCTCGGATATGAAGCTCCGTAATTGGTTCTTCGGAAAGATACGCGCGGCTCTTGAACTCGCCGCCTTCGAGGAATATAACGGTCCTATGCTGGAATCCCTTGAAATATATATCGCCAAAAGCGGCGAGGAGATAGCTAATGAGCAGACCTATAACTTTATGGACAGAGGCGGCAGACGTCTCGCGGTAAGACCTGAGATGACGCCTACCGTCGCGCGTCTCGTCGCGGGTAAGATAAACGAGCTCAACTTCCCGCTGAAGTGGTTCTCTATCCCCAACCTCTACCGCTATGAAAATCCACAGCGCGGACGTCTGCGTGAGCACTGGCAGGTAAACGTGGATATCTTCGGCTGCGATTCCTACGAAGCAGACCTTGAGGTAATATCCACGGCTATCACTCTGCTCAAGGCGTTTGACGCGGATTCCTCAATGTTCAAGGTACACATCAACAATCGCCGTTTCTTTAACGATGTTATCGCGGCTATAGCGGGAACCGACGCTGAGGGAAGCAGAAGGGTATCCAAGGTCATCGACCGTAAAAACAAGGTCACGAGAGAAGCATATGAGAAGGACCTTAAGGCTCTCGGACTTGATGAGGATAAAATCGCTCAAATTGACGCATTATATACAATGAGCGTTGCCGAAGCGGCAGCTCTCTGCCCCGAATCCAAGGGCGCTTGTGAGCTTACCCAACTCTTTGCCGCGCTTGAGGCGCTCGGTCTTGACGAATACTGCGTGTTCGACTTTGGAATAATCCGCGGTCTTGATTACTACACGGGAACAGTCTTTGAGGTGCTCGACACCGCGCCCGAAAACAACCGCGCTATGTTCGGCGGCGGAAGATACGACAATCTCGTCGGTCTTTTCGTCAAGAACACAAACGTGTCGGGCGTGGGATTTGGATTTGGCGACGTCACTCTTGAAAATTTCCTCGTGACTCACAATCTTATCCCCGACATATACACCGAGAACACTAAGGTGCTTGTCACAAAATTTGACGACGTTCCCTACTCCGAATACACGGCTATCGTGGCAAAGCTCCGCGAAGCGGGAATCCAGAGCTCTATCTATATCGGCTCTAAAAAGTTCGGTAAGCAGATAGAATACGCGGTCAGGGACAATTACAGCCACGTAATAATTATGGGTGGCAGTGAGCTTGAAGCAGGCGTTATCAAGGTCAAGGATCTGAGAAGCCGCGAGGAAACTACCATCGAGGCGGACAAGCTCACAGACCTTTTCGCTTAAAAGACAAAACATATAAGGGGGACTTACCTATGGTATACTTTTTTATCGCCGAGGGCTTTGAGGAGATAGAGGCGCTCTGTCCGCTTGATATGCTAAGGCGCGCGAATATAGAAGCCAAGACCGTCGGTATAGGCGGACGGAAAATCACGGGCGCTCACGGCATCACCGTAATGACCGATATGAGCGACGGCGAGTTTTGTGACGACACCCCCGAGATGATATTTCTCCCGGGAGGTATGCCGGGAACTCTCGGTCTTAAAGGCAGTGACACGGTAAAGAAAGCCATTCTATCAGCAAATGAGAGAGGGGCGTATATAGCGGCTATCTGCGCCGCGCCGATGATACTCGGCGAGCTTGGTTTGCTCTCGGGCAAAGAGGCTATCTGTTACCCCGGATTTGAGGATAAGCTGACGGAAGCCAAGATATCCGACAAGCGCGTGGTAGCTGACGGAAATATCCTCACCGCCGCGGGAATGGGCGTGGCTCTTGACTTCGCTCTGCTTATAATCAAAACGCTCAAGGGCGATAAGGCGGCAGAGGAGCTTCGCCGCGCCGTTATCGCGGACTGATATGGCTAACAACGTAAGAGAGGAAAAGAACATACTCCGTGCCGAGTATAAGCGCCGCAGAGCAGATATCCCGTCTCAGAAAAAAGCAGAGCTTGACTCCGCCATTTGCTCTGAGATAATCTCTCTGGCTTGCTTCCGCTTCGCTGATACGGTACTCCTCTATTCCCCTATCGGGAGCGAGATAGACCTGACGCCTGTAGCCCTCGAAGCCTTAGCGCGCGGAAAGAAAGTCGCTTATCCCGTGTGTAATACCGAGGACTGCACTATCACTTTCAGGTACGTTGATCACCCCTCTGTGCTTTCGCGCGGAAGCTATTCTATCTCCGAGCCGCCGAATACCGCGCCTATATTTGAAGGCGGCGAAAATTCGCTTTGCCTCGTCCCCGCCCTCGCCTTTGACAGGGACGGCTTCAGGCTTGGATACGGCAAGGGATATTACGACAGATTTTTACGGAAGTTCAAAGGAACGGCGCTCGGCGCCCTTTACAGCGAGCTTTTAACAGATAACCTCCCCCGCGGCTTTTACGATCTTGCGGTTGGAGTTATAGTTACCGAAAGGGGGAGCATAATAACGAATGCGGGAAAAGAAAAGATCGACAAGCGCTGAAAGCAGCGCAACCTCCGCCGAAAAAAGAATAACTCTGCACCCGACGGTCGTGGTGCTTACCACGTATATCCTGCTTCTTCTCTCAAAGGTAATAGACGTTACACTGATAAACCGAGACAACGAATATCTGAGCGTAGTCATTCTCCAGATGATGATATTTCTCATTCCCGCGGCGGTATGGTGCCGTTTCAGCGGAGAGAGATATATGCGCTCTCTGCGTATACGTCCGATAAAACCCGACACGATAGGAATAATGCTCGCCGCTACGGTGCTTATGATATCGGGTGGAGTTCTGCTCAGCCTTCTCTTTGGCGGTCTTGAGAGCCTGTCCGAGAACTTCTCTCTTTATGACACATTCATTTCCAAGGACGACGGAACCGCCCCCGTAAAGCTCTATCTTATACTCGCCTACGCGGCTCTCCCCGCCGTCTGCGAGGAGTTCGTATACAGAGGTATCCTCTGCCACGAATACGAAAAGGGCGGCGTTATAAGGGCGGTGGTCATAAGCTCTCTGTTTTTCGGGCTTCTTCATTTTGACCTAAAAAATCTCCCCGTATATCTGTTTGCGGGAGTTATACTTGCCCTCACTATGTACGCCACGCGCTCGGTATTCGGCGCCGTTATCGCCCATTTTCTTTACAACATCTTCGGGCTTTTCGGTCAGCCATATATAAATACCTTCTACAATATCACGGGAAGCTCAAAGCTCTTTGTATTCGTTCTCGGCTTTCTCTTCCTCGCTTCGGGAGCAGTTTTTTGCGCCGAGGCTTCGAGACTTTACAAGCAGTATCTCGGACGCTCACTCAGCGCACTATACCGTCAGCCCGAGCTTCGAGGCTTTGAAAGCGTACGAAATTCATACGTCGAGGTGCTTACAAAGCCCTCCGCTATCGCTTGCTACGCGCTTTACATAATCGCTACCGTCGTTATGATGATAGTCGAAAGATAAGAGTAAGGCAGGTAATTATATGAATAACACAACACACAGCGAAACGATAAATCTGACAAACTCGCAAAAGATAAGGCGCGCTTGCTCGGTAATCGTTCCGCTGTGCTTTTTTTCTATCATACTCGCGGCGGCAATAATCTCGGTTGCGAATGATATGTACGCCTTCATAAAGCCCGATACCGAGGTAAATCTCACTCTTGATTCTCCCGAAACGGTATATTCGGCGGCAAGGACGCTCGGCGAGAACGGGATAATAAATAATCCCGCGAGCTTCTCCCTTTACGTACTCTCAAAGGGCGCGGAAGACAAAATACTGAACTTTTCGGGAGAGCTCACCCTCTCCTCGTCTATGAGCTACCGTGAAATTTTGAAAACTTTTTCATAAATGTATGTATAAATCTCCGATTTTTGTTCAATCATTCTCATATAACATTGAAAGAAAAAAGGAGACGTTATGAAAAATCTGTTTACCGTAGTAGCTTGTATTCTGTTTATTTTTATATTTATCGGTCTTATGCCTGTTCACGGCGAGACCGAGATATACGACAGCGTGGTGCGACTTCACGTCCTCGCCAACTCGGATACCGAGGAGGACCAAGCTCTGAAGCTGAAGGTGAGGGACGCAGTGCTTGAGTGCTCAGCCGAGATGCTTGACGGCTGCACCACACGAGAGGACGCGATTCGCATAATCAGCGATAACATTGACACGCTTGAAGCCACAGCGGCGCAGACTGTCACGGACGAAGGATACACCTATCCCGTCAGAGTAGCGCTTGGCGAGGAGGAATACCCCACGAAGAACTATGAATCCTTCTGTTTCCCAAGCGGAAGCTACGTTTCTCTGCGGGTTCTTATCGGCGACGCCGAGGGACAGAATTGGTGGTGCGTTCTCTTCCCACCTCTCTGCCTCTCAGCCGCCACCGATAAGTCGTCCGCCGAGGACGCTTTCATCGCCGTGGGACTTACCGACGAGCAATATAAGGTAATAACCGAAACTGACAATACCACTTACGAGGTACGCTTCAAGATACTTGAGACCTTGGAGGAGGCCAAAAACTCCCTCGGCGATATATTCGGTGGAGAATAAAAACGAAAAAGCAAAAATATGCTCTAAAGGGCGGAGAAATTTCAACTTCTCTGCCCTTCTAGCGTTTTACTATTGACATATTAGGAAAAATAAGTTACAATGATTATACAAGAACCTTGAGAAAAGGAGGATATTTTTATGAAAGCTATCACAAAAATCTTATGCGCGATACTTATCACGTCTATACTGCTTACCTTCTCCGCTTGTGTCAAAAACAAGACTAACGCCCTGACTCCCGAACAGATAGCGATCGAGGAAGAAAAAAAGCAGATAAAAGCCACGGTAATGGCGGAGTTGAATAGTGAGCAAGAGAGTTCCGTGCAAACCCCAGATAAAATATTTGAAGCTTTTATGGGTGACTTCACCATAGAATCTCCAAGCGCAACAGGTTCTTTGCGCAAGGATATAAAACGCGTATATCTCAAAGACGGAGTTTACGTAATCGAGTACATTTCTGGAGAGGTCAGCTACGAAACCGTCCATGAAGGATATTTATTCAGCTTAAATAAAGACAAGACCGGAAGGATTTCGATGGACGGATACACTCAACTTGGAGAAGACTACACGTCATCCCCTTCTATATTTGGGTATTTTGCTATCGACATAAGTAACGTTTACCCCACGGGGTCTAATAACGAAACTGAAAATTCTAAGGATATTCCTACTCTTACAGAGGATATGCTCACCGTAAGCGAGGACCGTAGCACCTGCACTTTCTCCGCAGACTATATGAAGCAGATCGGAAAGGTCCTTTTTGAAGATATAAACTCCGAATCAGATGAGGAGATAAATATTGTCGAAGCCACCGGAGTTTATAAGGTTGCTGAGAACTCCTATGAGTTTGTCATCGCTGGAGCTTCTAACTCATTTGGATATCTTCGTACGACTATAATTATCAGCAATTCTGAGGAGACCGGAGAGCGCTTCTCTATAAAGGTGGAAGGCCCTATTAACTCCAACGGAATGACTCTTCCCACCGTATTTGAGATATCTATGAAGGACATAACCTATGTAGATAAAAATCCTGTCAAGGCTACCATTGAGTCAAAGCGTACCATAAAAGGAGCTAAGGGAAAAACACAAGGACATGACTACACCATAGACTTGGAAACCACCTCTTGCTTTACTCTTGATATAACGAACGAAGCCTTACCTAAACTGACAGGAAAAATCACTGATAATCAAACCGTATCTGTAGACGGAAAGACCAATACCATAAAAACTGAAAATTCCCTTGAATGTGTATTCAGCGATGGTGCCGATTCAATGCTCAGTTTCAGTAAGAGCGTTACCTCAAACGGACAAACGACCAATGTAACAATGAACAGCAGTGTTCTGAAGCACGGTGCACCTGCCGAAGTAAGCATTCCAAAGACAGTACACAATCTTATCAATCAGCAATACGCGGCTTTAACTAAATAAAAAAACTAACAAACTCGGCAGAGGTATTATACCTCTGCCGAGCTTGTTTTGGGACGACTCACGAGTCGCCCTATTTTATTTATTCTCAATAATATCCTTTATAACCGTGAAGAACCTCTCAAACGATGCTACGCTAAGCTCCTCTTTAGGAGAATGAAGGTCGTGTATATCTGGACCGCAGGAGACTATCTCCATATCGGGTATCGCCTGCTTAACGATGCCACATTCAAGTCCCGCGTGAAGCGCTGTCTTTGTAACCTCAACTCCGCAAAGTCTCTTTGCCGCCTCAATAAATCTATCGGCAAGCTCCGACTTACCCGTATAGTTCCAACCGGGATATCTGCTATGATGCGTGGTAATACCGCCATATAGCTCCGCTGAGCCCTCTATAGTCGCCATAGACTGCTCTATCTGCTCATCAATAGCCGACCTTGACGAGAAGTAGAAGCCTATCTTCCCCTCGCCCGTCTTGACTATTCCAAGGTTTCTTGAAAACTCGACCAGTCCCTCTATAGTATCACTCATTTTGAGCACGCCGTTTTCAACTTTATTTACAAAGTCA
>JAZQWY010000143.1:0-10991 GCA_045632545.1 Eubacteriales bacterium
TATCACGCAGAACGCGCCGCCAACAACGAACGCCCATACATAATTCATCACGCTATCCATATAATTCTCCATCCTCTCGCGACGCCTTTGGCGACCTGAGCCTTATAAGATGCCCTATCGCGGGTATCGCGCCGCCTTGCTGGATACTCGCGGGGCTCATCATAGCTCCCGTACCTATAACGAGTACGTCCGAAAGCTCGCCTGACAACAGCTTAGGCATAATATATCCCCCAAGAACTACCGCCGAGCAGCCACAGCCCGAACCTCCCGAGTGCATATCCTGAGCCTCTCGGTCGTAGATTATCATTCCGCAATCGTTGTATTTTTTCTTTATCTCATATCCCGACGCGCTCATCAGCTCGCAAAGTATCGCTCCGCCTTCCCATCCGAGGTCTCCCGTGAGAATAAGATCGAAATCCTCAGCGCTCTTGCCGCTGTTCTTAAAATATCTCAAGAGAGTATCCACCGCCGCGGGCGCCATAGCCGCGCCCATATTGTTTGCGTCGGATATCCCCTTCTCGACAACGATACCCGGCAGAGCCTCGCTTATCCGAACCCCCTCTCCACGCCCGATTACAAACGCTCCCGAGCCTGTAACTGTCCACTGCGCCGTGGGCGGACGCTGCCCACCGTATTCGATAGGCGTGCGGTACTGTCGCTCCGCCGAGCTGTTGTGCGACGACGTGACGGCGGCGCATCTGCCAAAGTATCCCGCAGAGGTCATCATCGCGGCAAGCATTATCCCCTCTACCGCAGTGGAACACGCACCGTAAAGTCCGAAATAGGGTATGTCAAAATCCATAAGTCCGTATGACGAGCTCACGCACTGATTGAGCAGGTCTCCCGCGAAAAGCGCGTCGATATCGCGCTCGGAATATCCCACCTTTGAGAGGGCGGTATTTAACGCCAGCCTCTGCATCTCGCTCTCGGCTTTTTCCCAGGTCTTCATACCGAACTTGTCGGTCTTGTCGTGAATATCAAAGCAATCCCCCACTGGCCCCTCGTGTTCGTGCCTTCCGACAGCGGTACCACAGGATATAAATGTCGTGTCGTCTGAAAATTGAATGATCTTATTTTGCATAACAATCTTCCGTTCTGAATTTTTTGGCTTTTGTGAATATTATTTGCAAAAAAAATTTTCCGTATACCTTGAAGTTTTGTTTTCGGTGTGATATAATTTATTTTGGCGTAGGCTGTTAGCGAAAAACGACTGCCGAGGCTCAGTACGGATATCACTTTAAGTGATAATACAGTTACTGTAAGATAGTCTGAAAATGAACCGCGCTTCAGTGCGAAAATAGCTTACATTCAATCAAGCTTATTCAACAGCGAGCTCGCAAAGAGCTTATGGATACTCAGTCGCGCGGCCGAGGCACCACCCGCCGACGCGACAGGAGAGCCACAAGCCCTTGCGGGGAAAGTACCGCATTAACCCCCGAACGGAACCTATATGGAGACCGCCTCCATAAAGCGCAAAAACCTTAAACGGAGGAGCTATATGCTTAGTACCCACAAAAAGCAATATCACATTTCTGCAACTGCCGAGGATATAGGAGGATACTGTATTCTCCCCGGAGACCCAGCAAGGTGCGAGAAGATCGCCGCCTATCTGGATAACGTCACCCATATCGGAATGAACAGAGAATACAATATCTATAACGGATACGTAGCGGGGCAGCGAGTCACGGTCTGCTCAACGGGTATAGGAGGTCCCTCCACGGCTATCGCCGTCGAGGAGCTTGCCGCCTGCGGAGCGCATACTATGATACGCGTTGGAACCTGCGGAGGTATCAGCCTTGACGTAAAGTCAGGAGATATAGTTGTTGCGTCGGGAGCCGTGCGTCAGGACGGCACCTCGAGGGAGTACGCTCCGCTCGAATTTCCTGCCGTGTCAAATACCGACGTGCTTTTTTCGCTGGTCAGCTCTGCCCGCAACCTTGACGCCTGCTACCACACGGGCGTAGTGCAGAGCAAGGATTCGTTTTACGGTCAGCACTCACCGCAAAGAATGCCCACCTCGTCCGAGCTGTCGGACAAATGGGAAGCGTGGAAGCGGCTTGGAGTTCTGGCAAGTGAAATGGAAGCGTCCACCCTGTTTACCGTGGGCGCGTCTCTTGGGCTCAGATGCGGAGCCGTATTCAGTTGCGTATGGAATCAGGAACGCTTTGCGGCGGGCATTGATACTGACGAGTCAGAAAGTCACGACACCGACCTCGCCGTCAGAGTTGCCGTAAACGCAATAAAGGCTCTTATCGAAAAGGATCGCTCGTCACTCTGAAATATTTCCCAAATCTTTTTCGAAAATTTTGAATTTCGCTTGACACTTATGAATGCGTATGCTATAATGAAATGTGTATATTAAATATTGCTATATATTTATATATTATTTCCCCGTCGCCTGCAAGTCGGTCATAAAAAAGACGGCGCAGTATCTTTATTTAAGTAAAAAATAAAAGAATATAAAAATTGAAGGAGATATAAAAATGAAAAAATTTCTTGCTCTTTTCCTCGTTTTGGTTATGGCATTTTCCTGCGTTCTTGTTTCCTGTAATAAGGACAACGGCAACAACGAAGATGAAACAGGCGATGACGACGATATTATCGGCATAGGCACACAGCCCACAGGCACGACTACCTCGGGTGATGGCGATACGACACCTACCGACGACAAAACAACTTACACAGATTTCTCTTGGACTGATGATACAGCAGGAACTATGGTTTATATTAATGTTGACCGTTTGAATGTTAGAAGTGATACATCTACTACCGACGCAACTTACAGAGCTACAGCACTGTATGGAGAGTCATACAAGAGACTTAAGTATAACGAGCATTGGACGCTTATAGACTATAAAGGTCACGAATACTACGTCAAGACCGAATATGTCACTACTGATGACGGTTCCTTCGTATTCACTAATGATGCTGAACAAACTACAGTTTACGTAATTGCTTCAAAGCTTAGACTTCGTACAAACACTTATGAGGACAAGAAGGACGGAAATGTAGTACTCTACGCAAACAAGGGTGCTGAACTTACTCGCGTTGCGACCAGTAAGAACGGTGCGTGGATTAGAGTAAATTGTACTTATATTCCTGAGGGAGAAACAGAACCTAAAACTCTAGAAAATATCTATTGCGGTGCTGAATGGGTTTCAACTACAAAAGACGCTGAACCCACAGTTACACCTCCTGCACAGGGCTAATAACAATTAAACATTCAAGGGACGTTGAAAACAACGTCCCTTTTGTGTTTTTTCTATGGTACGGTAGGGGCTGGCGCTCTCGACAGCCCACAAAAATTTACTTCTTATCGGGACGTCGATGCGCCGTCCCCTGTCTTCTTTTCATTCTCCCCTATTTCTTATTTCCTTTTCCCACGTGTTATTGCTAAGTTTTCTAAGCAATATATCGCTATTTCTACACAAAACTTCATTTAACACATTGAAATTATTGTTGTATAACGGTTCTATTCCTATCAGAGAAAAATGGCTCATAACATTATCAATGTTTTTAGCAGTCAAACGTATGACAATTTCCTTTTTTATATCGTAAGTCAGAGCCAAATTTATTCTCGGCGTAATTTCATCTTTTGATAGAACGATATATACCGGTGCTATGTCAGCTCCGGAGTTATAAGATTTAACAAATCGGATATATTTTATTTCATTCCAAGCATAAGAACACTTCGTTTTCCCGACAATCCTACTTTCTATGTGGTCGTGATATAAGTGAACTATCGATAGCCTCTTTTTAGCCATGAGACTACAAGGCACGATTGACAGTGAGAAAAAGAATAATATAAACAAATATCCAATAATAGTTTCTTTAACTGTTAAATCAAAATATACAGCAAAAATACATACGCCTACCAATGATAAGATAGTCAATATTAGCATAACAACTGTGTTAACTACATGAGCCGGTGAAACACAATAACGATGAGCATTAGATCTTTTTGTCTTGTAAATCATCCAAAAAACTCCTGTGATATCTGATATTAGATGGTCGTCAGTTATACCTCTGTCGAGCTTCCACATCCCTCTCACCGTCATTATACCGTATTATTGATGCTCTGTCAAGAAAATCCGCTCACATCTGTCACAATACGCTAAAAAAGGCGGCGGAAAGTGTGGAATATAACGAAAAAAGCGGGAGCTTACTCCCGCCATAATTTTATATCTTATTTCATTCTGAATTTCTTCCTCAATCTGAATACATACAATGATATCAGCCTTGTAAGAGCTATATCGTATATAACGAACGTACCGTTCGCAAGAAGGAAGAACACCGCCTCAAAGACGAGCAGTCCGTCAACATCAAGATAAAGTATATACCTTGAAAGGAGCATAAGCGCGATAAGGCAGACATTAAATATCACCTCTTTTATCGCCCACTGCGCCACTCGGCTTTTCAGCTTTTCTATCTTCTCCTTGACTATCGGGTAAAATCCGAAAAACAAAATATACATCGCCGCGGGCAGCCTTTGCGGAAGAAGTATGATTGAAAGTATTCCCGTCACGCCGTAGATAGCCCAAGGCGCCGCCTTTCCGTATTCGATGACCGCGAATATCACGAACACAGAGGCTATCACCGACATGGATATATCAAGCACCTCAATAACCGAGCCGAGATAAAGCACCACAACTCCAAGCGCGCTCATCATAGCGCACATCGCAAGTCTGCGCGTCCTCTCGCTTCTTTCCTTCATATTCATCTGTATTCCCTCTCGTCAGCAACAGGATATCAGGTCTCCGCCGCAACACTCACAGCAACAGTCGGCGCACATAAGGCCCGAGCATACGTCACAGCCCGAGCAACCGCCCGCGCTCGTAGTGTTATACCCTCTGCCGTAGCCGTTAGCGCGGCGGGCAAGCTCCTGCTGCGCCGCGTAGTATTCCTGATTATATGGGTCCATTGAGCACGCCGTGTCAAAATATCTCTGCGCGTCAACGTAATGTCCGCGTCTGAGCAGGATATATCCCTTGAGAAAATGCCACTCGGCATCTCTTGAAGCGGAATCTACCTCGTTAAGTATTCTGTCAGCCTCGTCAAAGTGACCGCTGTTTATCATTCTTCTTATCTGCGAGTATTTGGCGTTACCCGTCGAGGACTCGTTTCTCGCGTATCCTCCCCCATAACCGCCGTATCCGCCGTTATTTTTAGACGAAGCTCCCGACGCGCGCATTTTCTGAATTTCCTCGTATGCGGCATTGATCTCCTTCATCTTCTCACTCGCCAGATCTGCCAGGTCGCTGTCTCGGTATTTATCGGGGTGATACTTACGCGCCAGCTCTCTATATGCTTTTTTTATCTCTTCGTCAGTAGCGTTTGATGAAACGCCTAAGACCTTATACGGATCATTCATCGATTTTCAAATTGTCCTTTCTGCGGCAATTATCTTTTTTCCCATTTTCAGCGCCCGACAGTACTGTCTCGACCGTCCGCGGCATACCAAGGTAAAATACGTTGCGTATTATATTTTCAAGCGCGCGGTCATCACCGAAATCTATCAGGTCAAGCGCACGCTCAACGTCACATAATTCATTTTTCAGGGCATCGGCAATAAGCGCCCTCTCCCTCTCGTCGATATCATCTCCGTAAAGCAACGCAAAAGGATTATATCTTCCCCGCTTCACGTCTTCCGCGTGGTCGTCAATAGCATCGGTGATGTATATCCACCGCCCCACGTGGTAGCCGATATTCCTCGCTATCTTCTCCCTCGCTCCCTCAAAGCCGTATCCGACAATCTCAGAGAGTAGCTCGCCGAAGATATCCGCGGGGGTGTCCACGCTCGCCTCGCCAGAGTGTTCAAACTCAGCGAGAGCACTGAGCTTTTCCTCTATTAGCGTATCAAGCTCACTCACGCCGCCCCGCTTTATCGAGCGACGTCTCATTCCGCTGACCGTAGGTCTTACAAGCAAAGCCAAGAGCTTTTTCTTTCCCGATTCGTCTGAGATATCGTCCAAAAGCTTATGATAAGTAAGCAGCGCCGCCGAATACGAGCAGTAATCAAGCTGGGGGTTGCGCTCCATAACGCTCCGTTTCCTCATCGGGTGCGCGAGACATCTTCTTCTCTTGAAGCAGACCTTATCCCCCGTCAGCGACAGCCTTATCAAGGCAAGGAAGGCGAAGTCGTAGCTCAGCGTCATTCTTGAACATTGACCCGTACACTTTCCCATAGAACGGCACAGACCGCAATACGCGCCCCTATAATATTCATAGTCCGCCACCTTCATCTCGGGCGTATAGGTTTTTACGTATCCAAACATCTCATACCTCCCGAACAAACGATGGCGTACATTAATATAATAACTCAATTATTATTATGAATACAACACTTATTTGTAAACAATTTTTATCTTCTCGTCCGATTACTCGGATTTTTGCGTTTTTTATCTGCCGAAAAACCGAAATATCCTATTTTTTTGCCAAGCTCGAAGTATTCTCCGTGAGCGAAGGCGGCAAGTCCCGCCCTGTCAAGGTGAAGCTTACCCTTGGCGTCAACAAGGCTCTCGTCCACGTCCACCGCCACGATATCGGCAAGGAACATATGGTGTGAGCCAAGCTCTATAACGTCGGTCACCTTACACTCAAGCGACAGCGGGCTCTGAGCTATCAGGGGGCAGGCGACCTCGCTCGCCGCCTCCTTGTCAAATCCGCATTTCGCGAATTTGTCCACCTTAGCTCCCGTATATATGCCGCAATAGTCTGCTTTCCTTATAATCTCCGCCGTGGTCAGATTAACAACGAACTCCCCGCGCTCCTTTATCAGTCGGTAGGAATATCTGCTCGGCCTTACCGAGATATAGGTCTTTGGCGGCACTGTGTTGACAATACCCGTCCACGCCACCGTGATTATATTGGAGCTATCCATATCTCCGCAGCTCACCATAACGGGCGGCACGGGCGCTGTCAGCGCGCCGCCGCGCCATTTTATCTTTCCCATAAAATCTCCTTAACTTCTCCTGATGCCTATTATGTCTCTTATTACCTCGCCCGCGGCAATAAATCCCGCGACAGGTGGGACAAAGGAAATACTTGCGGGTATCTGTTTGCCCGATTGAGCGTCGCTCTCCCCGCCTATCGGCTTTCTCGCCTCCTCGGTTGAGTAAACCACCTTCATATGAGTTATCCCTCTCTGCCTCAGCTCACGCCTCATTACCCTCGCGAGTGGGCATACCGAAGTGTGGGAGATGTCCTCGACCACGAACGCCGTAGGGTCGAGTTTGTTCCCCGTTCCCATACAGCTTATAACGGGAACTCCGCAGGAGTGCGCCCTCACGGCTATCTCTATCTTTGCGCTGACGGTATCTATCGCGTCAATTATATAGTCGTAGAGCGAGAAATCAAGCTCGGTGTCTGGCATAAAAAAAGTCTGCATAGTCCTGACCTTTATCCCCGCGTCGATATCCTCTATCCTCTCGGCTACCACATCGACCTTCGGTCTTGATACCGTAGAAGTGAGGGCGCAAAGCTGACGGTTTATATTCGTGACACTCACCGTGTCGTTATCTATGATGTCTATCGCTCCCACGCCGCCGCGAGCCAACGCCTCAGCCGCAGCACTTCCAACGCCGCCCACGCCAAAAAGCGCCACGCGCGCGCCGCGAAGCCTTGCCATGGCTTCCTCGCCTATCAGCATTCTTTCTCTCTCAAATCTCACGGTATACACCGCCTTTCATAATATCGAAAATCAAAAGCAATTCGAGTGAGAGGAGAAAAAATCGCCTCTCACTCTCATATTTCACTCAGCCTCGGATATCTTCTTTTTTGACCCTCTGTACCTTCTCACACCCGTTACCACGGTGTCGGTCACGGCGGTTATCGAAAGTATTGCCGTAAAGGGATAGAGCAGGAGAGAGTTGATAGTCAGATAATAATTAAACCTGAATATAGAGAACATAAACAGTACAGTGATTATTATAAAGAAGAACCAATCCTTCTTCTTGAACCTGCCCGAGTTTGAGAACATTATTATCGGTATGAGCAAAAACGCCCAGCTATACATCGCGGTCAGCGACGGCACCGTCAAGATAAAGGATATTCCAAGCATCCAGCATTTCCATCTCTCACGGTGTATGAAGGGTGAGAGAACGAAACAGACCACGCAGATAAAGCACCAAGCGTACGCCGCGATATTCCATACCGCCTCGGGAATTCCCGAATATCCCGCGACCACCGATATTGAATTGACAGTTCCAACTGCCGCCGAGAATGAGGTAATGTTCTTATAGACCTGAACGAAGCAGGAAAGTCCTCCGAAGAAAAAGGACGGAATTATCAGCATAGCCACACCGTAAATAGCGCATCTTATCGATTCTTTGAACCTCCTGTCCACAAGCAAAAACCAACCAAAGATAACGGGATAGAGCTTCAGTGAGAAAGCGAAAGCGAGAGCTATCAGCCCAAGCTCCCTATACACCTTATTTTCACTGTTATAGGTAAAGGCGTATATCATCAGCGAAATAAAGCAGAAAAGTATCATATTTCCGCGCTCTATCATATAAAGCACAGGGATATTGACGATAGCGAAAAACGAAAACAGGAACTTTATTCTCCGTCCGCCCTTGATACTCTCGTGAATAAGATTATAAAGCACGAGAACGATAAGCATACTGAACAGGAATATGAAGAAGACCGCCTCGGGATAATCCATCCAGCTGTGTCTGTTAAACCAGTCCGAACGGTTATAGGTCTCGGGGATAAAGCGGGAGCAAACAAGGTATATCAGGTTCGCCATAGGCGGATATATGACCTTACGGTCGGTATATACCGCCGCGCCCTGAGACGCGTCCCTGACAGAGTTAAAAAAGTCCATAAACAGGTCTCCGCAACGGGAGAAGAATACGTCAACGAAGGCAGCCCTACCGTAGAAGGCGTAGAACACGGCGTAAAATGTGAAGCTAAGCGCCATAAGCCAGACGAATATCTCGGCTGGCGTTCTTTTCCTGCGGAAGGAGCTTATTATCTTCTTACATCTGTCCAACATAAAATCTCCTGAACAACTCCGCCCCGCGCCTGCGGGAAGCAGAGACAAAATTACTTACGTTATTATTATAATTTTTATTATAACATAAATATCCTTAAAATGCAACATCTCTTTTCACAGGATATTTATTCCCTCTTTGACGTCGCTATTTGAAAAAATCTCTTTACTTTGTTGAACAACCGTGGTATAATTTATAGGTAATCAAAATTTCAAGGAGAATATTATATCCTATGAAAACCGATATAATAAAAAATAATAAGAAAAAGATAACCGACCTTATGTTCAGTATCGGCGCGACTGCCGTTTTCAATATGGTAATACAGTTCGCTATGTACCCCTTTCTCGAGAGAAATCTCGGCAAGGAAAATTACGGCGTGGCGCTCTCTATCCTTTCAATAGTCGCTATCCTCGCTGGCACTGTCGGAACTGCGGCAAACTATTCGCGTATGGTAACGAGCGCTAACAACGATATCGAGTGCACTAACGGAGACTACAATCTTATCCTGCTCGTTCTCTCAACAGTCTGCGGTCTTGGGGGCATATTCTACCTGAGATATCTTGGAATCTCCTCAGCGCTTGCCGCCGTATTGTTTGTTATACTCATAATCCTTACAGCTCTCAGATATTACTCCGACGTCGAATACAAGATGAGAGCCGACTTTATGCGCTATATGATATTCTACGTAGCGATATCGGTGGGATACCTTATCGGAATGCTCGTATACCGCCTGACCGACGAATGGATGCTCGCCTTTATCATGGGAGAGGCACTCGGCGTGATTTTCGTGATGTTTGGTGGCACGATATACCGCAAGGACGCGCTGAAGCCATCAAAGTATTTTGCGCCCGTTTGCAAGAGTATGGGATTTCTCTTGCTCTCAACGCTTATCGATAACCTGACTCTCAACGCCGACAGATTGCTGCTTATGATATTCGCCGGCGGCAGCGCGGTCTCTATCTACTACACCGCTTCCCTGCTTGGTAAAGTGGTGGCGATGCTGAGCGTCCCGATAAATTCTATTATTATCAGCTATCTGGTAAAATATGACGGAAGCCTTACGAGAAAATTCTGGTCTGTCGCCGCAGGCGGCTCACTGATACTCGGCGCTCTCGCCTTCGTTGGCTGCACTCTTATTTCGCCATTTATACTGAATATCCTCTACCCCGACCTGAGAAACGATATCGCGCCCTACATAGCCCCCGCTATACTCGGACAGATATTCTATTTTATCTCGGGAATACTTCTCGTGATACTTCTGAAATTCCGTGGCGAGAAGAAGCAGTTCCTTTTCAACGCCTCTTACGCCGTGGAATTTATGGCGATAGTTATTTTAGGCACTTGGCTTGGCGGACTTGACGGATTTGTTTACACCTGCCTTGCAGCGAACGCAATAAGATTTATCGCCGTTATCATTTGGGGCTTTATCCCCTCAAAGGCGGAGAAGAAAGCGCTCTCCACGCAAGAAGCAAAATAAAAGTTGCATTGTGACAATCAGCAAATCACACCGACAGTTACCTTGCAAAAACATCTTAACCGCAACGCAGAAACAGTTCTGCGTTGCGGTTTTTTGAGCAAATTCAACCTTTTACAAGCAAAAAAGCTAAAATCAATATTGTTAATAAAATGTAAACAATATGAATAATCACCCTTTTTCTCTTGCAATTATTTCCTTAAAATGTTATAATGGAATTCAATGTTAATTCGGGAGGTATGTTATGCTCGATAACAAGAATGAACTCGCAGCAAAAAATAACGGCAATTTTGAACAGCTTGTTGACGCGGCAAAAAGCGCTTACGCTATCCCTGCCGACGCTTTTGAAAGCTATCGCATAAAAAAAGGTCTCCGCGAGGCGGACGGCACGGGAGTTATGGCGGGTGTTACCAACATAGGAAACGCCCACGGATACGTGGTAAGCGAGGGCGAAAAAACGCCCGTTGACGGTGTTCTTGAATACAGGGGCTATAATATGTGCTCTCTGATAGACGGCTTTGTGG
>JAZQWY010000144.1:0-3231 GCA_045632545.1 Eubacteriales bacterium
ATTAAAAAAATTTCAAAAAAGCTATTGACAATGATAGGTCTTTGTGATATCATATTAAGGCAGTTTTGAGTAAGCTTCATATGCGGGTGTAGTTCAATGGTAGAATTCCAGCCTTCCAAGCTGGCCGCGTGGGTTCGATTCCCATCACCCGCTCCACTTAAATGGCGCATTTGTAATGCGCCATTTATGCCAAGTATGTGCCTTTAGCTCAGCCGGATAGAGCAACTGCCTTCTAAGCAGTAGGTCGGGGGTTCGAATCCCTTAAGGCACGCCATATGGAGGGATTAGCGCAGTTGGTTAGCGCGTCAGGTTGTGGCCCTGAAGGCCGTGGGTTCGAATCCCATATCTCTCCCCAGATAAAAAGATATCCCACCGCAATAGCGGTGGGATATCTTTTTATCTGGAAGGCTCCACGATTCAGACCCCCGAAAAATCCGCTTGCGGATTTATTCCGTAGATTTTTGCCCACTCAAAAACATACCCCCACAAGTACCTTTTCAGGTATTTGTGGGGGTATCTATCTTAAACGAAAAATCGTTCTTCTATTCTTAATGGTTCTATATTAATTATATATTTACCCATTGGGAATACTTATAACTCTTACTTCGCGTAATCTATAGCGCGGCTTTCTCTGATAACGTTTATCTTTATCTGACCGGGATACTTCACTTCTTCCTGTATCTTCGCCGCCATTTCGCGCGCTATTACCTTCATACCGTCGTCGTTGACCTCCTCGGGCTTGACCATAACGCGTATCTCACGTCCTGCCTGAACTGCATACGCCTTGTCAACTCCACTGTATCCCTTCGCGATCTCCTCGATCTTCTCAAGTCTCTTGATGTAATTTTCAAGATCCTCACGGCGCGCTCCGGGTCTTGCCGCCGATATCGCGTCCGCGGCCTGAACTATCACAGCAGTAATAGTTTTAGCGTCCACGTCTCCGTGGTGAGCCTCTATCGCGTGTATAACATCCTTGCTTTCCTTATACTTTTTCGCAAGGTTCACGCCCAGCTCAATGTGTGAGCCTTCCATTTCGTGTGTCTGCGCTTTACCTATATCGTGCAGAAGTCCTGCTCTCTTTGCGACCGTGCTGTCAACCCCAAGCTCGTCTGCAATCATTCCCGCTATAAGCGCCACCTCTATAGAGTGCTTGAGCACATTTTGACCGTAGCTTGTACGGAATTTCAATCTTCCAAGCATTCTTACAAGTTCGGGGTTGATTCCATGTATTCCCACGTCAAAGGTAGCTCTCTCTCCCGCCTGCTTTATAGCGGTCTCGACTTCCTTGGATGCCTTCTCAACCGTTTCCTCTATTCTGGACGGGTGTATTCTTCCGTCGGAGATAAGCTTTTCAAGCGTAATTCTCGCAATCTCTCGTCTCACAGGGTCAAAGCCCGACAGAGTGATAGCCTCGGGGGTATCGTCGATAATAAGCTCAACGCCCGTCAGCTTCTCAATCATCTGAATATTTCTTCCCTCACGTCCGATAATTCTTCCCTTCATGTCCTCGTTAGGGAGAGATACGACAGAGATAGTAGTCTCGGCAACGTGGTCTGCCGCGCAACGCTGGATAGCGAGCGATATAATATTCTTCGCTTTGGTATCCGCTTCCTCCTTAAACTGTTCTTCAAGATTTGAGAGTCTCTGAGCAAGCTCGTGCTTCACCTCCGACTCAACTCTGGAAATAAGCTCCTCCTTTGCCTCCTCGGCAGAAATTCCCGACAACTTCTCAAGCACGACTTGCTCTTTCTTCAAAAGCTCCTCAATCTGCTCTCTTATTACGTCATTTTCCTTGATCTTCTTATCAAGCAATTCATTTTTGCGCTCAAGCCCCTCGGATTTCTTATCGAGATTTTCCTCTTTCTGAGAAATTCTACGCTCTGTCCTTGATATCTCGGAGCGTCTTTCCTTGATCTCCTTCTCAGCTTCATTTCTCTGGCGCAAAATATCTTCCTTAGCGCTTATCAGCGCTTCTTTCTTCATCGATTCAGCCTCTTTGACTGCATCTTCCTTGATCTTTTTCGCTTCATTCTCGGCAGAACCGATTTTTCTCTCGCCTATATTTTTGCGTATAATGATACCAACAAAGATACCGACAAAGATTCCAACTACGGCTGCCACAACAAGCAAGATCCAACCCCATAATTCCATATAGCACCTCCTTATTTTTATTTTTTGAAATTTTGAGTAGTAAATACTGTTATCTGTTTCAACGTCCGCATTAGCGGTCACAGAGCACAGTATATCTATATATCATTCAATAACGCAAAACACTCTCGCATCTTATGACACATATAAGTACATTTTACACGATTTTCTATCTTTTGTCAAGTGGTTTAATTCACCATGTTGAATTTTTATACAAAGATTTTATAAAAACAGACGGCAATCCAAGGATTGCCGTCTGAAAAATCTTTAATTGTTTTTTGATCAATCTGCTGTAAGTCCGGAACGCTCGATACCCTGAACCAGATACTTCTGGCAGAAAAGGTATATAACGACCAGCGGAGCAATGATCATAATTCCGCAAGTGTTTCTGATAGCGGATTCATACAATGTCTGACCTGCATAATCTGTGTTTAATGACACTGGAATATCCATCTGTGTCAGTTTCGATAGCATCATTGTTTTCGGTGACGTGAAGAACACGCGTGTGTAGAAATCGTCAGTCCACTGCCACGAAAATGCGAACAGGAATACCGTTATCATCATCGGAATAGACAAAGGCAGAATTATAGTCAAGAAAGTTCTAACTATACCCGAACCGTCAATATACGCCGACTCCTCAAGTTCATCAGGAACTCCTCTGAAAAACTGTCTAAGCATAAATATGTATAGACCGTTCTTAAATGCGAGTCCACCCATCGAGAGTATTATCAATGGCCAATACGTATTGGTAAGAGCAACTCCTTGCGCGGTAAATTTTTCCCAACTTTCGGGGAAAACATTTATGGAAGCCAAGAAATCGTTTGTAATCGTCCTTCCAAAGAAATTGATTCCTCCGCCGTGCAAGAATTGGAATATTCCAAGAATATCGAAATATCGGAAATTCATAAACATCGAGAGTTCAAGCGTCTGATGAGGAATTACCAGCGATAAGATAACCGCAAGGAAGACGAACTTGTTACCCTTGAATTTGAACTTTGCAAGGCCGTACGCAACAAAGCAACATACAAAGGTCTGAATCAACGCGGTACTCAGCGAAAGGATCAGTGTGTTAGTAAAACACTT
>JAZQWY010000145.1:0-17188 GCA_045632545.1 Eubacteriales bacterium
GCCTCGCTTTGCTCGGGAGCGCGCGTCCGCGCTCGAGCCGTCAAAAAAAGAAGGATGTGCTTTGGCACATCCTTCTTTTTTGGTGACCCGTACGGGAATCGAACCCATGTTTCCAGCGTGAGAGGCTAGCGTCTTGACCGCTTGACCAACGGGCCGTAACTTGACAGCTTTGTTATTATATCACATTAACTTTGAAAATGCAATACCTTTTTTGAAAAAAGTTCAAAAATTTTTATATTTTTTATTTTCTTTTGAGGTTTATATTTTAAGGGCGCGGTTTATCCGAGCCCTTATTAAACTCATATTTCAAAAAGTTCGCTCGCGTTGCGATAGGTTATCTCTGCTATCTGCTCAGTTCTCATTCCCTTGATATCGGCAATAGCCGCCGCGGTGTACTCCATAAGTCCCGAGTGATTTATTCTGCCGCGAAAAGGGTGCGGCGCAAGATACGGACAATCCGTCTCAATAAGCATTCTTTCAGTAGGCACTCTCACCACTACGTCTCTGATGCGAGACGCGTTCTTAAACGTCACCACGCCCGAAAACGAGATATACCACCCTCTGCGTATCAGCTCCGCCGCCATCTCTGCGCTTCCGCTGTAGCTATGGAACACCCCTCTGACATTCGGGTGTCTAAGCACGCACTCAAAGCAGTCACCGTGAGCTTCCCTGTCGTGAATTATAACAGGAACATCAAGCTCTTCCGCAAGGCGCATCTGAGCGTCAAAAAATTCAGCCTGACGAGCTTTATCAAAGCCCTCGTAGTAATAATCAAGTCCTATCTCGCCAAGCGCCACTATCTTCCTCTCGCGCCTGTCTCCTCTGCCGCCTATCATCTGTGCAAGCGTTTCCAGCTCGTCCTCGACGCTCTCCCCACAGCACCTGATATCCTCGGGGTGAATTCCCACAGCGGCATACATTCCACTATATTTCCGTGCTTGAGCGATACAGATGCGATTATTATCATTATTCGTACCCACGTTCACGACCCGAGCCACGCTCTTGCCAAATACTTCCTCTCTCAGCACCTTATCAGCTCCGCCTATCTCATCAAGACGGCTATCAAAATAATGGGCGTGCGAGTCAAAAAGCGCAAGTCCCGAACTGTTATTTTCTTTAGTTTCCATTATATTTCCGTTTACTGTTCGTATTTCAGAGCTCGGCGGAATAATCCGTCAAGCGTTTCCTTGACGTCGAAAGAACAATAGAGCACCTTATAGACCGCCTCGCAGATAGGAAGCTCCACGCCGTACTTTTCGGAAAGCTCCATCATCGCCTTAACTGTATAAAATCCCTCCGCCAAGGAATCGTATTCCTCGCCGCGAACAAACCTCTCTCCAAACATACGGTTATGGCTGTACTCTGAAAAAACGGTGGCCTGATAGTCTCCGAGATGACAAAGACCGTAAGCTGAAAGCTCACTGCCACCCATAGCCACGATAAGTCTCGATATCTCGTGAGTACCGCGGGACATAAGAGCGCCCTTTAGCGTACTAAGTCCAAGGCCGTCAAGTATTCCCGCCGCGATACCGACCACGTTTTTCGCCGCCGCGCCGACCTCGTTTCCTATGATATCTGTGCCGTAATAGAAGCGTATCAGGTCGCTGGAAAACTCGTCAACAAGAAATTTTTTGACCTCGTTATCCTCGCTGTCGATGACCATACAGTTAGGCACTCCCGCATAGAATTCCTGAACGTGACCGGGGCCTAACCACACTGCCACCTTGTTGGTCGGGTCGGTGTTCTCTTTGGCTATCTCGGAAAGTCTCTTGCAGGTGCCTATCTCAATTCCCTTCATACAGAGGACGAATATCTTGTTTTTCAGTCCTATGGGCGCTATCTCCTTCATAAAGCTTCTCAGCGCCTGAGAGGCTATCGAGATTATTATCACGTCCGCGTCTGCAAGACTGTCGTATGACGTTGAAAGGGCAACGCTATCACTCAGCTCAAGAAGGTCGTTTCTACGCTCCTTGATAAATCGCTGCATATGTACCGACGACTCTCTGCCGTAAAGCGTCAGTGAATGCCCCTTGCGGTCAAGATACCAGGTTATAAGAGAGCCCCAGCGTCCGCAACCAACAACGGTTATTTTAAGCTTTTTGTCCTGCGCCATAGTTATCTCCTGTTTTTATAATCATTGAGAGATTCGGGAAGCTTTTGCAAAAACTTCCCTCTCTCAATTCCTATTATCGTTATCTTATCCTCTCTCCAAGAGGTGTGTCGTCGGAAAGGAAGACCACGCGCACCTTTTCCTCGCCAGACGCAAGTATCATTCCCTGAGACTCAATACCGCAAAGCTTTGCGGGCTTGAGGTTAGCCACGACGACTACCTTCTTACCGATAAGCTCCTCGGGGGAATAGAACGCCGCGATACCCGAGACTACCTGTCTCTTTTCATATCCAAGGTCAAGCTGCATACAAAGTAGCTTCTTAGCTTTCGGCACCTTCTCGCAGGAAAGCACCTTCGCGCTTCTGAGCTCGAGCGCCATAAAGTGCTCGATACCAACGGGCTCACAAGGCTCAGGCTTCTCCTGCGCCTTCTCCGCCACCTTAGCCTCTGCTATCTGCGCCTGCCTGATAGCCTCGAACTCAGCCAGCTTTTTAGCCTCGTCAACTCTCGCGAAAAGAACCCTGGAATCCTTAACGGATGACCCAACGGCTACTCCGCCGAACTTATCCGTGCCGCCAAGGCTCTCGTAACCCGCGGGCGCTCCGCCAAGCTCGTCGAGTATCTCTGTAGCCGTGGCAGGAATAAAGGGCGTGAGAAGCACAGCTCCCCAACGGATAGCTTCAAGCAGATTATAGAGGACCGTTCCGAGACGCTCCCTATTCTCTTCGTCCTTGGCGAGTGACCAAGGCGTGGTCTCGTCGATATACTTATTCGCGCGGCGGAGCATCGTAAAGATGCACTCCAGCGCGTCAGCTATCTTATATTCGTCCATATTCGCAACAACGCCCGCGTAAGCGTCGGCGCAAGCCTGCTTCAGCTCGTCGTCGATAGGTTCTTCCGCCGTAGGGGACTGAACCACCTTGTCAAAATATTTCTTATTCATGTCAAGAGTTCTCTTGACAAGATTTCCGAGATTGTTCACAAGGTCTGTGTTAAAGCGGTTAATGACCGATTCATAGGTTATAGAGCCGTCGGAATTATACGGCATCTCCGCGAGAGCGTAATATCTCACGCCGTCAACGCCGAAGTGCTCAGCCAGACCGTCCGCATAAATGACGTTGCCCTTTGACTTGGACATCTTGTCCATTCCAAAGTTGAACCAGGGGTGACCGAATACTTTCTTGGGCAGAGGCAAATCAAGCGCCATAAGGAATATAGGCCAATAAATGGTATGGAATCTGAGGATATCCTTACCTATGATATGAACGTCACAGGGCCAATATTTCTTGAAATGCTCGGACTGCTCCTCGAAAGATTTATCGGGGTCGTATCCAAGAGCCGTGATATAGTTCGTCAGCGCGTCAAGCCATACGTAGACTACGTGCTTGTCGTCAAAATCAACGGGTATTCCCCACTTGAACGAGGTTCTGGAAACGCAGAGGTCCTGAAGTCCCGCCTTAAGAAAGTTATTTACCATCTCCTTCTTACGGGATTCGGGCTGAATAAAATCAGGGTTGTCCTCGATATGCTTCATCAGCCTGTCAACGTACTTGGTCATCTTAAAGAAATACGCTTCTTCCTTTGCCTGCTGTACGGGTCTGCCGCAGTCGGGGCATTTACCGTCGACCGCCTGCGTCTGGGTAAAGAAGGACTCGCAGGGCGTACAGTACCAGCCCTCGTAATGTCCCTTGTATATATCTCCGCTATCGTAAAATTTCTTGAATATCTTTGCGACTGCCGCCTCGTGATAATCGTCCGTGGTGCGGATAAAATAATCGTAGGTCGTGTTCATCTTATCCCAGATACCCTTTATCTCGGACGCAACTCCGTCAACGTAAGCCTTGGGTGTTATTCCCGCCTCATTAGCGAGATTTTCTATCTTCTGACCGTGCTCGTCTGTTCCCGTACAGAAGAAAACGTCGTATCCCATCTCTCTCTTGTAACGAGCTATGGCGTCTGTCATAATCACCTCATAGGTGTTGCCGAAATGGGGCTTTCTCGACGCATAGGCAATAGCCGTCGTTATATAAAACTTATCCTTCATTTTCATTACCTCTTTCTGTATTTTCAAGATTATCAACGATTATTTTCTCTGCGTATATGAAATACGCGAATATCATCATCGGTACGGTATAGATGACGAACAGCATACCGACGCTAAGCAGTGACAGGGCAAATATCCCCGAAAACCCGAAAATATATTTCCATATTTTTCCCTTCTTGCGAGAAAGCGTCTTTGCGCTCATAAGCATCGCCCTCGTCGCTCCATAGCCCTGGCAAACAAAATACGGGGCTAAGAAGAACACCACCATAAAGAATACTGCAGCTGCAAATATTGCCGCCTCTGCGATTGCTATTACAATAAAAATTATGTATAAGATAATACCCTCGGCAAATATCTCGCTCATAACGCCTATCAGCGCCGATGCCGCAAGGGGTATAGCGAGCAGGACGAAAAATCTTAGCGAGAGCGCGCCCCACACACGGACAGCCCTCAGATAGCGCCTGACCGAGACAAACGGGGCGAACACCACCGACATGTGAATATCGTCCTCGCCCATATATAACCTGTACGACATCTCAAAAAATCCGCCGAATACAGGAACGGTCACGAATATCAGAAAAGCTACCGAAACAAGTATCGAAAGCATTCCAAACACTGATGCCAAAAGCTCTAGGATTACTGTTGCCGCGAAGGATGCGAACATCGCCAAAAGCATTATGGGTATCACCAGCGCGACCATACAGATACCGATGCCCAAAGCCAGCCTGTAAAGCCTTCCCTTTTGAAGTACCGTATCGGACGCGCGTTTTCTTATAGCTCTATTGGTTTGCATAAACACCTCCAAACAAGCGCTCCGCGCCTGACCGAAAAAACGGTCAAACGGTGTATTTCAAACAATACGTAGATAATTATACCAAATTTTTTTGCGTTTTACAATAGGTCTTTTGAATTATTACTTCTTTTTTAGTAAAATAGCAAATTTTTAAGGGCTCGGAAAGCTCCGACCCCTTAAATCAATCAAATAATCAAATTAAAATTCGTAATCCTCATCGGTTTCGTCATCTTCCTCAACAACGTCGAAATCTTCCTTAGAAGCTCCGCAAAGAGGACAAATCCAATCAGCAGATATATCCTCAAAATCTGTTCCCGCCTCTACTCCGTTTTCGGGGTCTCCCTTTTCAGACTTATATACATATCCGCAAAGCGCACAAACGTATCTCATGATGCCTCCTGGTAGTTGATTTTTGCAATATATATAATAATACCGCGCCCACTTATTGTCAAGACAAATTTTTCAAAAATACAGCTTTTCGTATTATTGTATAATAATCCCATAAATAACAACAAAATTTTGCCGAATATTCCATAAATTTCGGTGCCGCACTCAATTTTTAGTTTTCTCTTTCACCATAAGAATATGACCTATCTCTCATATATGTCAAAGAAAATTCTCTTATCTTCTATTGTCATACTGATTTTCATATACATTAAATAAAACAAATTCCTCGGAGTATACAAAACCACCAATGAACAGATTCA
Source organism: Eubacteriales bacterium (assembly GCA_045632545.1). Lineage (GTDB taxonomy): Bacteria > Bacillota > Clostridia > Oscillospirales > CAG-272 > HGM12713. The sequence goes on from JAZQWY010000145.1 coordinate 5,655, forward strand.
AAAAATTTATATTCAACGGACTTCTGCTCACCGCCGTATCTCTTATAATGAGAGGCGTGGGGGTGAGCTTCAACGTCTACATATCAAATACGGTCGGCGCTGAGGCTATGGGACTTTTCACCCTCATATCCACGGTTTACGGCTTTGCCATAACGCTCGCCACATCGGGTGTAAATCTCGCCGCCACACGGCTGGTATCGGAATCTCTCGGCGAGATATCCTCAACTGGTATAAGGATAAAAAATGGCAAGACCGCCTCCGTGCGTATGGTGGTAGGCAAATGCGTGGCATACAGTCTCTTTTTCGGGATACTCTCCGCCTTGGCGCTCTTTATCGGCGCGCCTGTTATCAGCCGCAATATACTCCGCGACGCGCGCTGTCTAAGTTCTCTTAAGCTGCTCTCACTTTCCCTGCCTCCGATAGCGGTATCCTCGGCGCTCAGCGGATATTTCACCGCAGTCCGCAGAGTTTACAAAAATGCCATAGTTCAGGTGACGGAGCAGCTTGTCAAGATATTCGCCTGCTCGGCTCTGCTGACCGTCTTCTTCGCCGACGACGCCCAAAGCGCCTGCATTTGCGTAGTAGCGGGTGGGGTTATCGCCGAGCTTATATCATTCGCTGTTCAGGTGATGATGTATTTCTGCGAAAAAAAGGACGATTCCACAAATTCTCTACCCGCCCCCGATAAGACGGTAAAGAGTAAGCTCCTCGGCATCGCGCTCCCCGTGGCGTTCAGCGCGTATCTGCGCTCGGGACTGATAACTATAGAGCATATTCTCATTCCCTGGGGACTTGAGCGAAGCGGTGCGTCCAAGGAGCGCTCGCTCGCCGCATACGGAACCGTACACAGTATGGTATTTCCCGTGGTCTTCTTCCCCTCTGCCATTCTTTCCTCATTTGCGGGACTTCTCGTGCCTGAGGTCTCTCAGGCTGCCGCCGAAAAAAAGTGGAACGAGATAGACAGAATAGTTTCAAACGTATTTGAGACCGCCCTTATATTCTCGATAGGCACGGCGGGCATAATGTCCTGCTTTTCCTACGAGCTTGGTAACATAATATATCCCCAGACCGACGCGGGAAGATATATACGAATGATAGCGCCTCTAATACCCGTTATGTATCTTGACACGGCAACCGACGCGATGCTTAAGGGCCTTGGACAGCAAGTCTATTCTATGGGGGTAAATATCGTCGATTCCCTACTCTCCGTCATACTCGTCGTCATTCTTCTGCCGAGGTTCGGTATTGACGGGTACATAATGACCGTCTACTTCACAGAGCTTATAAACGCAACTCTGAGCATAACGCGGCTGATAACCGTCAGCAAAATAAAACCGCGGGTGATAATGCGCGTCATAAAACCGCTTATCTGCACAGTCATCTCCACCACGCTTGTAAAGCAGCTCTCCCTGCTCCCCTCACGACTATCCTCGAATACGCTTCAAGTAGTTTTGCACGTAAGCCTTACGGTGGCGGTTTACCTCTCTCTGCTCTTTTTGCTTGGCACTCTAAAAACAAAAAAGATAAAAAAGGGACTTAAACTTCTCACAAACAAATAATTATTTTTTCAAAAAGCTCTTGAAATCGGGAAAAAGTTGTGATATAATACTCCTTGTTGTTAAATGCAGTGATGAAGTTTGCGTCGTTCCACAAGGTGCATTACAGAGAAAACCGTCCTCGGCTGTAAGCGGTTGTGCGCCCGAATGATTGCCTTTCGCTTCGGAGCATATCCCGTGAAATCCTATTAGCGGGATACGGTAGGCACCGTTATATGCCGTCAAAGTGTTGGCTTTGTGAGCCGAAATTTAGGTGGTACCGCGGTATGCTCAGCATTCCGTCCTATTCTGGACGGAATGCTTTTCTGTATTTACGACCACATACAAACATTTAGATTATAAAAACTGAAAGGATAAAAAACTAATGAAGGAAAAACTTTTAGCTATCAAAGCCGAAGCGCTGAACAGTATCTCCGCCCCCGAAGCGGACCTTGAACAGATCAGAATCAAATACCTTGGCAAAAAGGGTGAGCTGACTGCCGTTCTCAGAGGAATGGGCGCGCTCTCTGCCGAGGAGCGTCCCGCTATCGGACAGCTCGCCAACGAGGTAAGAGCGAGTATCGAAGAGGCAATTGCCAAGAGAAATGCCGAGCTCAAGGAAAAGGCGCTTGAGGAACAGCTTCGCAGTGAGAAGATAGACGTAACTATGCCCGGGAACGCCCCCAAAATAGGTCACATTCACCCTCTCACCAAGGTACAGAGAGAGCTTGAGGACATATTCATAGGTATGGGCTTCTCTATCGTAGAGGGTCCCGAGGTCGAATACGACTACTATAACTTCCAAGCGTTGAATATCCCCCCAAACCACCCCGCGAGAGACACGCAGGACACTTTCTATATCACAGACAATATTCTTCTCCGTTCTCAGACATCACCCGTTCAGGTAAGAGCTATGGAGAAGATAAAGCCCCCGATAAGAATAATCTCCCCGGGACGCGTTTACCGTTCAGATGCCGTTGACGCTACACACTCCCCTCTTTTCCACCAACTTGAGGGACTTGTCGTTGACAAGGGCATTACTATGGGCGACCTTAAAGGAATGCTTGAGACCTTCGCTAAATCCCTCTTTGGGGAAAGCACCCGTCTGCGCTTCCGTCCGCACCACTTCCCGTTCACAGAGCCGTCAGCCGAGGTCGACGTCTCCTGCTTCGTTTGCGGAGGCAAGGGATGCAGACTTTGCAAGGGAGAGGGCTGGATGGAGATACTCGGCGCGGGTATGGTACATCCCTTCGTTCTCTCAAACTGCGGCATAGACCCCGAGGTATACAGTGGCTTCGCGTTTGGTCTCGGAATCGAGCGTATCGCTATGACGCGTTACAGAATTGACGATATGCGTCATCTGTACGAGAACGATACGAGATTCCTTGAGCAGTTCTGATTTTAATAATTGAAAGGATGGTCAAACATATATGAATTTGTCAAAAAATTGGCTCGCTGACTTCGTTGACGTCAGCGACGTAACCGATAAAGCTTATTGCGACAGAATGACCGATACGGGCTCGAAAGTCGAGGGCTACGAGGTCCTCGGCGAGGATATCGAGAACGTTGTCGTCGCGAGAATAACCAAGATCACACCTCACGAGAACAGTGATCATCTGCAAATATGTCAGGTAGATATCGGAGATAAGACCGTACAGATAGTTACGGGCGCGCAGAACGTCTTTGAGGGCGCGATAGTCCCCGCGGCTATCCCCGTGGCAAAGCTACCCGGCGGAGTAGTCATAAAATCGGGCAAGCTCAGGGGCGTTCAGTCCGACGGTATGCTCTGCTCTATGGGCGAGTTGAAGCTTGACGAGCACGATATGCCGGGCAAAGAACCGAACGGTATACTTATCCTCGATGAGAGCTACGCTTCCGAGATAGGCAAGGATATCAGAGACGTTCTTATGCTGAAGGACACTGTTGTAGAGTTTGAGATAACCTCTAACCGCCCCGACTGTCTCTCAGTTATCGGACTTGCGCGTGAGAGCGCCGTCTCCTTCGGACGTGAGCTCAATCTCCACACGCCTGAGGTAAAGCCCCTCGGTGACGGTGATAAGATAGACAATTATCTATCGGTAAAGATATCCGCGCCCGATCTCTGCCACAGATATATGGCAAGAGTTGTAAAAAACGTCAAGATAGAGCCCTCTCCTCTGTGGCTTCGTATGAGACTCCGCGCGAGCGGTGTACGTCCTATCAACAATATCGTTGATATCACGAACTATGTTATGCTTGAATACGGTCAGCCTATGCACGCCTTTGACTATAGCTGTCTCGGCGGCTCCGCGATAAATGTTCGCCGCGCTGAGGATAACGAGTTGTTCCGTTCGCTTGACGATAAGGACCACACGCTCGATTCCTCAATGCTCGTTATTGCTGACGAAGCTAAGGCTGTCGCTCTCGCGGGCGTTATGGGCGGAGCTAACAGCGAGATAAAGGACGATACCACAACCGTCGTATTTGAGTCGGCTTGCTTCCTTGGCTCGTCTGTCCGCGTTACCGCTAAAAAGAACTGTATGAGAACGGAAAGCTCGGCAAGATACGAAAAAGGTCTTGACCCCGAAAACTGCTACGGAGGTCTTGAGCGCGCCTGCGAGCTTATCCAGATGCTTGGCGCGGGTGAGGTGGTCGACGGTATTATTGACGTATACCCCGCGAAAGCGGAGGACGTTGTCCTTCCCCTTGAGATTGACAGAATAAATAAATTCCTCGGGGTTGATATTCCCGAGAATGAAATGAAAGATATCCTCACCGCCCTCGACTTTGGGGTTAACGGTGACACTATCACAGTTCCCTCATTCCGCGCCGACGTAAGATGTATGAACGACGTGGCTGAGGAAATAGCGAGAATATACGGCTACAACAATATCCCCTCAACACAGATACACGCCGACACAACTCAGGGCGGACGCACACCCAAGCAGGCGTTTGAGGTAGACGTTGAGACCGCACTCGTCGGAATGGGCCTTGACCAGATACAGACCTTCTCCTTTATAAGCCCCAAGTACTATGACAAGATAGCGCTTCCAGCAGACAGCGCGCTGAGAAATTCTATAGTTATCTCCAATCCTCTCGGCGAGGACACCAGCGTTATGCGTACCACCGCGCTCCCCTCTATGCTTGAGGTCATCACGAGAAACTGCAACTTCAGTAACGAGAACGTAATGCTCTTTGAGAACGCTACCGTATATATCCCCACCACGGAAGGACAGCTTCCCGATGAGAACAAGGTCATTACTCTTGGAATGTACGGAAAGGTCGACTTCTACCTGCTCAAGGGTATCTGCGATAACGTGATGAGCCTTGCGAATATCAAGGGAGCGAAATACGTTGCGGTAAACGATAATCCCTCATATCACCCGGGACGTTGCGCTGATATATACACCTCTGACGGCGTAAAGCTCGGCACTCTCGGTCAGGTACACCCCTCGGTTATGAACAACTACGGACTTTCGATAAGCGTATACGCTGCAGAGCTTGACTTTGATGCTATATTCTCCAATATGAAGGCTGAGCGTCTTTATACTCCTCTGCCCAAGTTCCCCGCTACCACGAGAGACTTCTCCTTCGTTTGCGAGGAGGACCTTGAGGTCGGAAAGATTGAGGAGGTTATGGCGAATGCGGGCGGCAAGCTCGTAGCCGACATCGCTCTGTTCGACATCTACCGCGGACCGCAGGTTGGCGATAACAAGAAATCGGTATCTATCCGCGTAACTCTCCGTGCGGCAGACAGAACGCTCACAGTCGAGGAAGCCGACAAGATAAGCTCAAAGATACTCTCAGCTCTCGAAAAACAGCTTGGTATCACGCTTCGTTCCTGATTCGGAGATAATTATGGAAAAAGAAAAGATAAACCGAATCAACGAGCTTGCGAGGAAATCGAAGGAAACTTCCCTAACTCCCGAGGAGCTGGAGGAGCAGAAGGCTCTGCGTGACGAATATATCGCCGAAATACGGGCGTCCTTCGGTGCTACGCTTGCAAACACAGTAATTCAGCGACCCGACGGAACAAAAGAACCGCTGAAAAAGAAAGATAAATAAAGCCCAAAGGGTGTTGCGAAATCGCAACACCCTTTTTGTGTGGAATTATAAACTTAAAGAACGCCTACTACCGTCACGGTCAGAGACGAAGGGGTAACCGTTACCTCGCCCGTTACGGGGTCGCGGCTGAGAGTTGCGGCGGGCAGAGACAGCTCATAGCTCGTAGGTCCTGCAGGGAGTGTTAGTACTCCATTCTCATAGGTGTAATCGGTGGCGGGGACTGTCACTCCGTTGACCTGAACCACAATATTCTCGGGCGCGGGATCGAATGCATCGGTCAGAACTATATTGGTAGCCTCCGCGTTACCGTAATTGTTTATTACAAAGGCGTAGGTCAGGGGTTCGCCGTCCACAACGTTTGACGGTGTCATAGTTTTCGTTATAGTCACGTCGGCATAGCTATCGGCTGTTACAGTATTCTGCGCGGTTACGGGAGTTGTCACCCCATTTGCCGTCACGGTGGCAGTGTTGGTTATCTCAGCGCCTACGTCAAGGGGCGCCGATGCGTTAACGACAGCCTTATAGAGTATCTGCGCTCTTGAACCCGACGCGAGCGTGGGTATCGTGAAGGTTATCGCGTTATCTGTCACCGTGGGGGCTATATTACCGCTGAACACACCGTCGATAAAGAGTATTGCGGGAGTGGAAAAGGTCAGCGGAGTAACCGTTACACCGCCCACGGTGTTGCTTCCGAGATTGTCAGTGACCGTTACGTTAGTCAAAGCCGAGCCGCTGCTGTTCAGAAAGCTTACAGAGTAGGTCAGCTCATCGCCGAAGCGATATACGTCCTCTATAGATACCTTCTGTACGCTCAGCGGCTCGACCAAGGTAGCTGTCGCTATATTGGAAACGGCGGAGCCTGTTTGTCCGTTATACTGATAGTTCAGGCTCGCCTGATTGGTTATTATCTGTGCCATTAAAATCTCTCCTTTACTTATTTGAGTCGCGGACTCTATAAAAGTATATTCGGAGAAACTTCCGCAGGACACAAACTCTGGCAAAACAAAAGGACAGCAAGATAACTTGCCGCCCTCTGCTTTGGTAAAGATAGATTATATCTTCTCTTTAACCTTGGATGCCTTACCAACTCTGTCGCGGAGGTAGTAGAGCTTAGCTCTTCTTATCTTACCAACGCGAATTACATCAACCTTAACAACGTTAGGTGAGTGGATCGGGAAGGTCTTCTCAACTCCGCAACCGTAAGCAACACGTCTTACGGTAAAGGTCTCGGAGATTCCGCCGCCGTGCTTAGCGATAACCGTTCCCTCAAACATCTGGATTCTTTCGCGGTTTCCCTCTTTGATTCTGTTGTGAACACGGATAGTGTCACCAATTCTGACCATGGGTACTTCCTTCTTAAGCTGCTCACTTGTAAAAGCCTGAATCATATCCATTTTTCAGTCCTCCTTAAAAATCCGGGCATTCATGCAGAGCCACGCAGCGGACTGCCCTTGTTCTTGTGTTTTACGCACATTGCATAATATTATATCACAACTTTTTTGGTTTTGCAATAGTAAATTTGTATTTTTTTGAATTTTTTTATGATTTATTTTTCTTTTTCTCTTTTTTTGTCAAAAATCCGAGAAATTCCTTTGCCACGTCTATGATTCCCTTCGCATTTACCGCGAGAATGACGATTATCATAAAGAGCGCGATATATTCGTGATATCTCACCCCACTGTACATTATCGCCATTTGAAGGAATATAAGTCCCACATTGACTATCAAAAGCAAGGTGTGCAAATTGAATTTTACGAACTTTCTCGTGTCATAAGCCCTGACGATATAGACCGCCAAATAGCTTATAAACGTAGCCACCGCAGCTCCCATAGCTCCGTGGTCGGGAATGAGGATAAAGTTCAAGATTACGTTGATTACCGCCCCCATAAGAGCCGTTATCATCGACAGCACGCTCTTTTTCTCCACGAAATAAACGCTTCCCATAAAGGATACCAGTGTTGAGAAAACGGTCGCCGCAACGAGCATCGGCACGAATCTCCACGAGGAATAATAGGAATCAGCCAAAAGCAGGTCGGTGAAAAGCTTACTTCCGCCAACAAGCAGCGCCGCCGCAACGAAGATAAAGCCAAGATAGCACCTATATACAATTCCAAAGAACCTTTCCCTTTCAACCCCGTCAGCGTCCTTGACCGCCGAGAACTGCCACGCCTCGATAAAAACTCCGCATGCGAGAGTAAGTAGCGTGGGTATCTTGTACGCCGCCGCATAAAGTCCCGTCTCATCGATACCGCAAAAGGCTTTGACGATATATCTATCCGACACCGAGGTTATCAGCCAGAGCATCGTTGTGGGGATATACGGAACGCTGAATTTCAGCATCTGCTTCATCGTGTCAGACGAGAAATGCCTAAGTGAGAAATCACGATAGAGCCTTGCCGCGAGGAATATGATAACGGTTACCGTCAGGTCGCCGAGCACCACCGATAGCACGTATCCAAACTCACCCAAGTCAAATACGGCAAGAAAAAGGATATTCAGCGCCACTGTTAGCACGGTGTTGATGATACCCTGAAGGGCAAAGAGAGTCGTCCTTCCCTGCGCTCTTACATACTGAGCGCAAGCCGAATGAAGGTTGGCGCAGAGCACGTAGCAGCCTATCAGCAGAACGTATCCTTTGAAATCATCGAACATCGACAGTATAGGCAGTAGCAAAAACATCGCCGCGCTTCCTGTCCCAAGAATACAAAGCCCCGTTGAGAGAACTTTTTTTCTGTCCTCGCAGTCAAGCGTAAATCTGAAAAGTCCTTCGCATATACCTATACAGGCTATGGGAATTATCATATTCGCCGTCTGTGTCACCAGATCTGCCACGCCGAATTGCTCGGGCGAGAGGATAAGCGTATAAAACGGCATCATCAAAAGGACTATCACCTTTGAGGCAAATGTCCCTGCCCCGAGTATCAGGGTGTTTGATATAAGTCTTTTATATTTATTCATAGACCGTCAGAGTCCGAATATCAGTCGCAGTTTTCCCAGTTGTGATAAACGTTCATAACATCATCGTCTTCTTCAAGATGCTCGATAAGAAGTCCCATAAACTTGATATCGTCATCGTTGTCGAGAGTTACGTAGTTCGATGGAATCTTCGCCTTTTCAGCCGACGCTATCTCATAGCCCGCTGCCTCGAGAGCCTCCTTAATCGCGTAAAGGTCCTCGGGAACTGTATATATCTCGAAAATATCCTCGTCAGCGAGAAAGTCCTCAGCGCCCGCCTCAAGAGAGGTCTCCATCAGCTTGTCCTCGTCTATATCACCGTCCTCGTTGGAAATGACGATAACTCCCTTCTCGGAGAAAAGATATCCCACGCAGCCCGACTGACCGAGATTTCCGTGATATTTTGAGAAATATGAGCGAACGTTACCCGCCGTTCTGTTTCTGTTGTCCGTTGTAGTCTCAACTATGACGGCTATTCCCGCAGGACCGTAACCCTCGTATACTATCTCCTCGTAATCCTCAGAGGTGCTTCCCTGCGCCTTTTTGATTATACGGTCGATATTATCGTTAGGTACGTTGTTAGATTTCGCTTTTTGTATAAGGTCGCGCAGCTTGGAATTGGAGTTAGGGTCTCCGCCTCCCTCCTTGACCGCGATAGATATCTCCTTACCTATTTTAGTGAAAATCTTCGCTTTCTGCGCGTCTGTTTTTTCCTTTTTGTGCTTGATGTTAGCCCATTTGCTGTGTCCTGACATTGATATTTATTCCTTTCAATATGTTTTTCAAAATTATATACGCTCTGTTTTCTTAAGACAGATAAGCGAGAATGCGCTTCCGAGTACGTTCTTCGTTGCCTCTGTGATAAGTATTCTCGTGCCACGAACGTTATTGTCGTCTGCCGAAAGTATCTGACAGTTATGATAGAATTTATTGAACGCCGCCGCTATATCAAGAATGTAACGAGCGATGACAGACGGCTCGTAATCTCTTATTGCCGTCAATACCTTTTCCTCATACTGTGAAAGCGTCTTAATGAGCGACGCTTCCTCCTCACATGTGATAACCACCTTGCCGCAATACGGCTCCTTGACCTTTTCAAGCACCGAGCAGGTACGCGCATAGGTGTACTGAACGTAAGGACCTGTGTTTCCATCAAACGCGAGAGCGTCCTCAAGATTGAAGTTTATATCTTTAATACGGTTGTTGGTGAGATAGTAGAATACGATAGCGCCAACACCGACAGCCTCTGCTATATCGTCTCTTCCGCGAAGCTCGGGATTCTTCTCCTCCATTATTCCCTTTGCCTTCTCTATTGCCGCGGCGAAAAGGTCTTTAAGAAGCACCACGTTGCCCGTTCTTGTTGCCAGCTTTGCGCCGTTGAGCGACACCGTACCGTACGGCACGTGCACGAGCTTATCAAACCAATCGTAACCCATAAGCTCAACCACCTTGAACCACTGCTCAAAGTGAAGTATCTGCTGATTTGAGGTTACGTATATACACTTTTCAAAGTCGTAATTCTCTTTTCTGTAGACCGCCGCCGCTATATCACGCGTGGGATACAAGGTAGAGCCGTCACGCTTAAGGATAAGGCAGGGGGGCATACCGTAAGGCTCAAGGTCAACGACAGAGGCTCCGTCGTCAAGCTTCATAAGTCCCTTGTCACGCAGCTTTTGAACCTGCGCGGGCATCTTATCGGTGTAAAAGCTCTCGCCGTTATAGCTGTCAAATTCAATGTCAAGCTGCTTGTAAGTCTTTTGATATTCGTCAAGGCTTATCTTGACGAACCATTTCCAAAGAGCTATATTCTCCTCGTCGCCTATCTCCATTTTGTGGAACTCGGCTCTTGATTGCTCCGCGAGGTCCTCTCGCGCGGGAATTCCCTGCTCCTCGTCACCCTTTATAGTGTTGTTGATACGAACATAAAGCTCAACGAGCTTGTCTATTCCACCAGCCTCTATCTGCTCACGATCACCCCAGAGCTTATACGCCACAATAAGCTTACCGAACTGTGTACCCCAGTCACCAAGATGATTGATACCTACACACTTGTATCCCGCAAACTCGTGAAGCTTCTTTATGGCGTGACCGATAACGGTCGTTCCAAGGTGTCCTATATGAAAAGGCTTTGCGACGTTGGGAGATGAATAATCGATAACGACAGTTTTTCCCTCGCCAATGCTCGGCGCGCCGTATTTTTCCTTTTTGTCAAGTATCTCGGGAAGTACTTTTTCCTCAAGATATTTATTCGATATCTTCAAATTGAAATATCCGCCCATAGCCTCAGCAAACTCAACGCCATCACACCCAAAGCCGTCAGCGATAGTCGCCGCAATACGTGGGGGCGCGTTTCTGAGTATTTTACTGAGCTTGAAGCAAGGTAACGCCAAGTCTCCCATTTTTGAATCGGGAGGATACTCCAACATCTCCTCTACAGTCTGAGCACTTATCTCAGCTGTGGGGTAAGCCGCCTTGAGCTTATAGGCGATATTTTCAGCTATTAATTTCTTTATAATAAGCATTTTGTCAAACCTTTCCTTTTAGTCAACCTTATAATTATACTACACAGGCAGAGCTATTTCAAGCATTTTTGGCAAAGTCACGCAAAAGTTTTTACGACTTCAGCTCCCTGCCCTCGTCTATCATTTCTCTTGCCGCGCTTCGCTGTATGTCGCTTATCTCGATACCGCCGAGTATTCTTGCTATCTCCTCAACTCTGCCCTCGTAATCAAGCTCTCGGACCGAGGTCTGCACTCTGCCGTCCGCCTCGCTCTTTGAGATAAACAAGTGTGAGGTCGCGAGCGACGCTATCTGCGCCGAGTGGGTAACGCATACCACCTGTGAATTTTCGGCTATCTGACGGAGCTTCATTCCAACCTTTCGAGAGGTCTTGCCCGAGATACCCGTGTCTATCTCGTCAAATACCGCCGTGCCTATTCCGTCGCACTGGTTGAGTACGCTCTTGAGCGATAGCATGATTCTCGCAAGCTCTCCGCCCGA
>JAZQWY010000146.1:0-25110 GCA_045632545.1 Eubacteriales bacterium
AAGTATATTGCAAGCGAGATGTGCCAGATATTTGCTAACCATTGGGGATACGCAAGGAGAGATTTCAACTTCAAGTCACTCGCCGAGATTATAGAAGACTTTTGCGTTTGCAAGCGATACGGCGCGAACTTCCTTCTTAACGTTGGTCCTATGGGGAACGGACAGCTTCGTTCGCTTGATAGCGCAATGCTTGAAACGCTTGGCGAATGGGTTGATATATACTCCGAAGCACTTTATTTGCCGCGCCCTGCTGGAATAGCAATTGAGGAAAAAGAAAAGAATTTTATCCTCAAGGGAGAGTCCGGATATTATTTCTTTTCTCATCAACTTGGTATGAAAGGGAGTGTTGATGTAGAGTTTGAAAAATCAATGCCGGAACATAATAACGTATTTCGTCTGCCACAAAAAGTAAAATCTATCAAATGGCTCGACAACGGTGAAGATGTTTTCTTTACGCAGAAAGGGGATCGCGTTACGCTTATCACGGTACCACAGTTGTACGGAGAGCATTTGGTAGTAAAAATTGCAAAAATAGAAGTATAAGTTGTATGAATAGCGAGCGCTTTCGTATTTGTGTGGGAAATTTTCCCAAAATTGCTTGACAGATTTACTGTTATATGATATGATAAGCTTGCGTGATGGAATGCTCACGCGAAAAATTTATGAAATATCATGTGAATTGTTTATAATGGGGGATATTATGGATTCGAGAACACTTGTAAAAAATCTGCTGACTAAGAAGCCGACCGAACGAATGGGCTTTTGTGACAAATATTGGTATGAAGTCGTACCAAAATGGAGAGGGCAAGGCTTCTTGCAAAAAACAAACGAGGAAACCGGCGAAGTGGTGCCCGTAAGTTTTGAGGATTGGTTTGACACCGATGTACATGAATGTTGGGACCCTTTCGATGTGGCTCCGCTTAGAGGATATTCTGAAGTTTTAGAAGTCAATGACAAATGGAAAATAAAAAAAGACGGATATGGAGCGGCGTACAAGTTGTGGAGGGGAAAGACAGGTGTCCCGGAGCATATGTCCTTTGAAATGGAACGTAGGGAGGTTTGGGAAGAAAAATATAAGCCTCATCTCATTGAATTTGACCCGACACGCCACGATTTTGACCGTGTTAATAATTGTTTGGAAACGGCTCACGCAAAAAACAAGTCTCTTAATTACGCAACCTCGTTTATATGGGAACTGTTGCGGCACTCACTCGGCGATATCACTTTGTATATGTCCCTTTTGGACGACCCCGATTGGATTTTGGATTTCAATCGCACATATACAGACTTTTTTAAGACATATTACAAATACGTATTTGAAAAGGGTCATATACCGGATCATGTTTGGTTCTACGAAGATTGGGCATATAACAAAGGACCGTTCTGTTCGCCGGACATTATCAGAGAGTATTTTGTTCCTTTTTACCAAGAGATGACTGACTTCTTCCATTCTTATGACATTCCCGTTGTACTGCATTCTTGCGGAAACATAGAAACTATTCTTCCCATTGTGGTTGAAAGCGGTTTTGACGGACTCAATCCTATGGAAGTAAAGGCTGGTTGCGATGTCGTCCGTTTTGCGGAAAAATATGGGGATAAACTTTCATTCTTCGGCGGCTTGGATGTGCGCATTCTTGAGAACGGAGATAAGAGTGAGATCAAAAAGGAGGTTTTGCGCATCTGCGATACTATGCGCCGCCTCAAAGTTGGATATTTGTTTGGAACGGATCACTCGATCACACCCAATGTTGATTACGAATCTTACCGATATGCGGTAGAAGTTTTCCGCGAAAATTGTTATATGTAAAGTCAAATGGGTACTCATTTTTGCAGCGATTATTATCGGAGCAAAATGAGTACCCATTCTTTTTACTGCTTAATTGGCAATATAATAATGCTTCATATCGTACTCTAGCGGAGTTTTTATTGCTAAATTAAAAATCCCAATGTGTGTTTATGTTTTTTTGACCTATTGAGGCTCAAGCTTACTTGGTACTATAGTCCGTCCATTATTTCTGTATTCTTGAGGTGTTATTTCATAGTAGCTCTTGAAATTTCTGTTGAAGGTACGCAGAGAGGTATAACCGCTTTCTATGGCACAACTGAGCATAGTCTGGTCGGTGTTGGTCAATAAATAGGTTGCGTGATTCAGTCTACGAATATTAAGATATTGATTGTATGAAATGCTCATTTTTTCTTTGAAAAAACGCGATATATATTCTGAGTTGTATCCAACGCTTTTTGCTAACGTACTCAATGAACAATCTTCTTTGAAATTATTTTCAACGTAGCTGAGTATTTTGAAAATAAGCGTTTGTTTATCGGGCGAGATCTTTATGTAGGATGCAGATTTGTCAAACGAGGCGCAAACATTATATAGCACTCCTTTGATCTCGAACTTTGAGCTCTGTTCGGACAATGCCGATAAGGCGCATATAGTATAATCGTCAAGGAATATCTTATTGTTTTCGGGTACGCTGTCGTTTTTTTCAGTCCAATATGCCTGAATGAATTGAGGTGAAAACAGAAACAGCACGTGCTTTGATGTGACAGAATTTAGAGAGTGTATTTGATTTGGAAAGATGAGCACGGCTTCATTTTTGTTTAGAGAGTATACCGTTCCGTCAATCGAAACCTCCATACTTCCTTCTTCGATTAGGATAAGCTCAAAGCTTTGATGAAGATGCAGAGAGTAACAGAGATTCTCACCATATTCTTTTTTGAAATAATCTGATTTGCCAAAATGTGAAAGCTGATAAAACATATGCGCCTCCAAAAGTCAAATTGTGTCTGTATATTATACACTATTTGGCGAGAAAAGTCAATAATAATCCTATATAATGATTTTAGGAGGTGAATAAAATGCAATACTATATAGGCGCTGATCTCGGCACGTCGTCCCTTAAGCTTCTTTTGTGTAATAGGGACGGTGATATCTTTTCTACCGTCACGGAAGATTACACCGTTTCGTACCCCTATCCGTCGTGGTCTGAACAAGAGCCTTATGATTGGTGGAAGGCTTTTGTCAAAGGTGTAAAGAGATTGACAGAAAACATAGCTTCCAAAGATATATGTGGGATCGCTGTTGCAGGACAGATGCATGGTCTCGTTATACTTGACAAAGACGACAACGTGATACGCCCCGCGATTCTTTGGAACGACGGACGAACATACAAGGAAACAGAATATCTGAATAAAGTGGTGGGCAAAGATACCCTGCTGGATATGACGGCAAACATAGCTTTTGCGGGATTCACTGCCCCTAAGATACTTTGGGTAAAAAACAATGAGCCCCAAAATTTCGCTAAAATAAGCAAAATAATGCTTCCGAAGGACTATATCAATTATCGTCTTACAGGCGTTCATGCGTGTGACTACTCAGATGCGTCGGGAATGCTTTTGCTGGATGTAAAAAATAAGCGTTGGTCAAAGGAAATGCTTGATATTTGCGATGTTAGAGAAAATCAGATGCCAAAGCTCTTTGAGAGTTACGAGGCTATCGGAACGCTTCTTCCCGATATCGCCGCTGAGCTGGGATTGCCTGAAGAAACGGTAGTTGCCGCGGGTGCAGGAGATAATGCGGGAGCCGCTATCGGAACGGGAACGCTTGGAAACGGTAAATGCAACATCTCTCTAGGTACGTCGGGTACGGTATTCATTTCGTCGGACGATTTTGTATGCGATAAAGAAAACGCGTTGCATTATTTCTGCCACGCTGACGGCAAATATCACATTATGGGCTGTATGCTTTCCGCTGCTTCATGTAATAAATGGTTCTGCGATAACGTGCTGCATACCCGAAATTACAATGAGCCGCAAAAAGGCATAAAGGATGGTGACCTAGGTAAAAATTACGTGTATTTTCTTCCTTATCTTATGGGAGAACGCAGTCCCATAAACGATATCGACGCTACGGGAATGTTTATCGGTCTGCGCCCCGACACAACGTCTGAGGATATGGTTCTTGCTATACTTGAGGGCGTTTCCTTCGCGATACGCGATAACCTTGAGGTGGTAAAGAATATGGGTATACCCGTAAATTTCTCTACGGTTTGCGGAGGAGGGGCAAAATCCGAGCTTTGGTTGAAAATACTCGCAAACGTACTCAATATCGAGTTGTTTACCTTTGAAAACGAAGAAGGTCCGTCGCTGGGTGCCGCGTGTCTTGCTATGGTTGCATCGGGTGCGAGAGAAAGTGTTAACGATCTGCCCTCAAGCAAAATAAAATCCAGAATAGCGCCTTCAAAGGAGCTTTCGGAGCTTTATAACGAAAGGTACAGCAAATTCAAAAAAATATATCCAGGTGTAAAAAAATTATATAAAGAAATAAAGGAGTAAAATAATGAACGAAATATTCACAAAAATTCCACAAATCAAATATGAGGGAGCTGAGAGCAAAAATCCCCTCGCTTTTAAGTTTTACGATCCCGACAAGGTGATTCTCGGCAAAACGATGAAAGGGCATCTTCCTTTTGCTATGGCGTGGTGGCACAATATGTGCGCTGAGGGAACAGATATGTTTGGACGCGGCACGGCGAACAAATCTTTCGGAGCGATAGTCGGCACTATGGAGCACGCAAAGGCAAAGGTAGACGCAGGCTTTGAGTTTATGCAGAAGCTGGGAATAGAGTATTTCTGTTTCCACGACGTGGACCTTGTTCCCGAAGCAGACGACATAGCAGAAACCAACAGACGTCTTGATGAAATATCCGACTATATCCTTGTAAAAATGAAGGAAACAGGCATCAAGTGCCTTTGGGGAACTGCAAATATGTTCTCAAATCCCCGTTTTATGAGTGGCGCAGGAAGCACCTGTTCTGCTGATGTATACTGCTTTGCGGCAGCTCAGATAAAGAAGGCTCTGGAGATAACTGTAAAGCTTGGTGGCCGTGGATACGTATTCTGGGGCGGACGCGAGGGATATGAGACCTTGCTCAATACCGACGTTAAGTTTGAGCAGGAAAATATCGCGAGACTGATGAGAATGGCTGTAGATTACGGCCGAAAGATAGGCTTTACGGGAGATTTCTATATCGAGCCTAAGCCCAAGGAGCCCATGAAGCATCAGTACGATTTCGACGCAGCTACTTCTATAGGATTTTTGAGACAGTACGGTCTTGATAAAGACTTCAAGATGAATATTGAAGCTAACCACGCAACCCTTGCGGGACACACCTTCCAGCACGAGCTCCGCATATCCGCGATCAACGGAATGCTCGGCTCTATTGACGCAAATCAGGGAGACTATCTCCTTGGTTGGGATACCGACGAATTTCCATTCGACGTTTACGAGACGACTATGTGTATGTACGAGGTACTTAAGGCTGGCGGTCTTACGGGAGGATTTAACTTTGACGCAAAAAATCGCCGTCCCAGCAACACGTATGAGGATATGTTCTATGGTTATATTCTCGGTATGGATACCTTTGCGCTTGGACTAATCAAGGCAGCTAAGTTGATTGAGGACGGTAGACTTGATGAGAACGTCAAGAACAGATATGCAAGCTTCAACGAAGGAATTGGAAAGACCATTATCGATGGTACGGCAGACCTTTGCACACTTGCAGATCACGCTGTAAAGCTTGGTAAAACAACTGAACCTGAGAGTGGAAAGCAGGAGCGCCTCGAAGGCATCGTAAACAGTGTTTTGTTCGGCTAATACGGTGCAATAATAAACGATTTAAGGAGAACTACAGTGAAACTTTTTATTGATACGGCAAACGTAGACGAGATAAGAGACGCCGCAGATCTTGGTATTATCTGTGGAGTTACGACAAATCCTTCGCTTATCGCAAAGGAAGGCAAGGTGTTCGAGGATGTTATTAAGGAGATAACCACAATAGTTGATGGACCTATCAGCGCGGAGGTTATATCGTCCGATGCTGAAGGAATGGTATCTGAAGCAAAGGAGCTAGCTAAGATACACAAGAACATCGTTATCAAGATACCGATGACTCTTGAGGGCTTGAGAGCTACCAAGAGGTTGTCAAAGATGGGTATAAAAACCAATGTGACACTCATATTCAGCGCAACTCAGGCATTACTTGCCGCAAGAGCAGGCGCGACCTATGTAAGTCCCTTCGTAGGAAGACTTGACGATATTTCTGACAACGGTGTATCCCTTGTATCGGATATCGTAGAGATATTTGAAATACACGGAATAGAGACCGAGATCATTTCCGCTTCTATACGCGGTCCTCAGGACGTTACCGACTGTGCAAAGGCAGGCGCGCATATCGCTACGGTTCCGTATAAGGTGCTCATTCAAATGTCAAAGCACCCTCTTACCGACGCGGGTATAGAAAAATTTATGGCAGATTGGAAAGGCGCTTTTGAGCAAAAATAAAAATTAAATGAACAATAAAAAGCAAACAGATGATTGCGCGCAATCATCTGTTTGCTTTTTATGATAAAATATAAAATTTATTAAAAAATTGGGTATCCCGCATTTGTGTGAGCTTCTATCAAATCGTCACAAAGCGCGACTATCTCATCGGTGGAAAGTTGAGCGCCTGTGTGAGGATCCATCATAGCAGCCTGATAAAGCGCCTCTCGCTTTCCTGTGTACGCGGCTTCGATAGTTAGGAGCTGTGGGTATATATTTGAGGAATTCATAGCTGCAAGCTGAAGGGGAAGGGGACCTACATAAGTGGGCGTTATTCCGTTGGAGTCAACAAAACAGGGAACTTCAACGCACGCTTCGGCAGGGAGATTGGATATCATACCGTTGTTTATTACGTTGCCACCTATCTTGTAAGGCTTGTTTGTGACTATAGCTTCCATAATGTATGAGGCATATTCTCGCGAACGGATATGCTGTACATTTCCGCCCGACATAAGCTCCTCTTTTTGCGTTTTCCAGTGAGCGATCTGATTTACACAGCGACGGGGATATTCATCAAGCGGTATATTGAATTTTTCAATCAGGTCGTCTCTGCCTGATTTTATATAGAAGGGGTTATACTCGGCATTATGTTCACTGCTTTCGGTACAGTAATAACCTAACTTTTCAATATAGTCGAACCTAACCATGTCACCGTGCTTCTCGCTCTCGTTTTTAAGTTTAGCGAGGCGTCGTATCTCGGGATAGAGATCATTTCCGTTCTTGTCCGTAATGTCAAGAAGCCAAGCCATATGGTTGATACCCGCGATGTGGAATTTGCACTCGTCGGAATCATACGGCATATTCAGCTTTTTCAGCAGCTCGGGAACACAGACCTGAACGCTGTGGCAAAGCCCAACAGTTTTAACACCTGTGTGCCTTTGCATATATCCCGCAAGTATAGCCATGGGATTCGTATAGTTTAAGAACCAAGCGTTGGGACATACCTCTTCCATATCGCGGGCAAAATCTTTAAGAACGTGTATGGTACGCATGCCGCGGAAGATACCGCCTATGCCCAGAGTGTCGGCGATGGTCTGACGAAGTCCGTATTTCTTAGGTATCTCGAAATCGATGATAGTGCAGGGATCGTAAAGACCGACCTGAATCGCATCAACAACGAAATCAGCTCCGCGGAGCGCGTCCTTTCTTTGCTCAACACCAAGATATTTGTATACTCTTGCGCGACCTTGATTGATAGAATCATTCATAGCTGTAATGAGAAGATATGATTCATCAAGGCGTTCGCCGTCTATGTCATAAAGTGCGATTTCCATATCGTGAAACGGCTCGCACAGCATAGTGTCGCCGAGGACGTTTTTTGAGAACACGGTACTTCCCGCGCCCATAAAAGTAATTTTCATTATAGATTCTCCTTTACAAATTATTATATTTGATTATATTATAATTCTTTTTTTACAAAATGGTATTGCATTAAGTAACTTAAATATGGTATAATGTAACTATTATTTGAGAGGAGCTGTATCTGTGAGCGAGTTTTTTTTAACTAACCGTAATTTCCGTGAGCTTAACCCTGTGGTATACGGCAGAGAGACCTGCCCAAAAGGAAAATCATATGGTCCCGCGATCCGCAAATACACGCTTATCCATTATGTTGAACGCGGTTGCGGAAAGCTTTGCAAGAACGGACAGGTCTACACTGTGCGCGAGGGTGAGGCGTTCATCATATTGCCTGAGGAAGTGACCTATTACGTGTCAGATAGAAATGATCCTTGGGTTTACCGTTGGATAGGCTTTGACGGCACGTTGAGCGAGAAATATAAGGATTTACCTCCTGTGATAGCTCTGCCTGATGATATTTTTCCGAATTTGTCAAACAGAGAGGATTATAACGGCGTTGCCGAATATATCCTCGCGGGACAGTTGTTTTCTATGACCGCTGAGCTTCTTGCGGGCAAAAAGCACCGAAATCACTACGTTCGCCAAGTGAAGAATTACATAAATTCCTCATATATGCGTGAGCTTCGCGTAGAACAGATAGCTGAAAACTTGAGACTTGACCGTCGGTATCTCTCCAGACTTTTCAAAGAAAAGACGGGGCAGACGATACAGGAATATCTTATAGCGGTACGAATGGAGGAGGCGCGTAGGCAGCTTGCGGAGGGGCGCGGGGTAGCCGAGACAGCATCGCTTTGCGGATATAACGACATTTGCAATTTTTCAAAGATGTTCAAACGCACGTATGGAGTTAGTCCTGCGAAGTGGAGGGACAGCTGCAATTGAAAGGAGACAGATACGGTCTGTTTCCTTGTTTATATGCTTTTAAGTATAAAAAATCCCCTTAGGAGTGCCTAAGGGGATTTCTGTAAGCCATCGGCGAGGCCGATGTTATTGCTATACAAAATTATTTATATGCTTCAATTATAGTTTCCACATTGGCCACGATTGTAGGCATAGCACTACCGATACCTACCATTACTTCGGTACTATTATCACACATACTTTGTCTGATTGAATCACCGATACCAAGAGTATACATAGCGTCGATCTCGAATATAGCCTTGCCTTTATCCGAATAACCAAATGTAATGTCAAGCATCTCCATTGAATCGGCATCACGTACAGTTCTGCCCTGAACGACTACGTCATAGTATTCGTCCTTGACATGCTTGTAAGAGTAAGCGCAGAGGTTTTCAAGTATAACACAAGCGCGGTCAATATCAGGATTAGTCGCGGGGAGTCCGCCGGAAGGAGCCACGCGGGAAATATGGCTGACGTAGGTTTCCTGCCCTTCCTCGTATTTCGGGAAAGGAAGGATTCCATAGTCGAATTCAGCATCTCTTACTGACCTGATATCGCCTATAACTCCACCCATAAAGGTCGCTCTAGCCTCGCGAAATGTGGTTGTCTGATGTGATTCACGTGTAAAGCTTGCTGATCCGACGGGCGGCTTTATCCAGTTTTGCTTGTAATCTCCGTTGGACGCGAAGAAAGCATTTCTGATCTTATTATATATCTCAACTAAACGGTCTTCGTTATCAAAGACCTTCAAAATATAGTCGTCATCCTGAGACACGAGAACAAAGTCGGAGGCTGCGACCATAACGTGAGCAAAATCTTTATGCGAGGTCACACCGTAATGCTCGTCGCCTATGGTGGCAGCTGTGATCTTTATTATCCTTTCCATCTCATCGATGGTCCATTTTCCCGCCCTTACCGTATCGTAGGGGAAGGGTACCTTGTTATTTGTGAAATCATCTTGGTTAAAGGAAAGTGCCCAGATCATATCAAAGTACATCGGCTGGAGATCGCCGTACAGTTCATAGCTGTTTCCGTCGATAGCGATACTGTCCATAGCATCGGTGAACCACCACGGCTTATCAAGATTGATGGAATCGGTATAGTCATCAACCGAAAAGTATGTACCTGTCTGCGCGAGGGGAGTTTGATAATAGGTCTCGTTGAACACGATGTCGTACTCAAAATCACCCGAAGCAGTGAGCGATGACATAGTCGTTTTGATAGCAGAGTACGTTGATCCAGAGTCTGTGATTTCGATACCTAACTTTTCTTTTACGATACTGGCTCTTTCGAACATAGCTACGCTAAGTGTATCCGTAGCGCCTATAGGATTTAGTGCGTACCCTACATTCAAGCTCTTGAACTCGTATCCGCCATAGTTACCTGTGGGTAGGTCCTCGTAAAGCTTTGCGTCAGGATCGTCGTCACCACTGCTCGGGAGCGTTGTGACCGTAGTGCTATCTCCGTTCTGTTCATCATCTTTGCACGAGGAAAGAGCGACAGAGGTCGATAAGATCATAAGCATTGCGAGAAGCAAACAAATTTTTCTTTTCATAACATTTTTCCTCTTTCTATTAATTGTGTAATAAATACATCTAATGCCATTATATATTTTGCTTTGCGCATTGTCAAGATTTTTTTACAAAAATCATAAAAATGACTAAAAATATACGAAGAATTTAGTTATAATTCCTAAAGATAGTCAGCGCTGTTGTTGAATGTTCTGAAAAGAAATATTTTTCGATGTTGGAAGAGTATTCGTTATACGTTCATTTTTGTCTGAGAGTGGCTATCTTTTCGTGATCGGGCGTGACGTACGCCGTGTAATTTGTGTTATATATCACGAAGCCGGGTTTTGCCCCCGCGGGCTTTTTTACGTTTTTGGCAAGAGTGTAGTCCACGGCGATATTCTGTCCCTCGGCTTTGGAATAGGCTGCGGCTATCTCGGCGGCTCTTGTGAAATCACGGTCGGTAGGCTCCTTGCCCTCTGTTACAAGAATGACGTGTGAGCCAGGTGTCTGCTTTGCGTGGAACCAATAGTCTGATTTTTCAGCTATTTTATGGGTTATGTGGTCGTTCTGGACGTTATTTTTTCCGCAAAGCACCTTCATGCCGTCTTCGGTGACGAACTGCATATAAGACAGGCTGTGATTTTTCTTTTTCTCTCGCTCGTTGTATCCTTTCATTTTTGAGGCGTAACCCGCGCGGTAGAGCTCGTCTCGTATTTCGGCGAGGTCTGTGGGAGTCTCGGCGTGGGTGAGCGCGTCAAAGACGGTGTAGATATAATCAAGCTCCTCACGCGCAAGCCTTATCTGATTTGTAAGCTCCACCTTCGCGTTCTTCGCCTTGTTGTATCTTTTGTAATATCTCTGTGCGTTGGCGGCGGGACTGAGGCGGGTGTCAAGCTCTATGAGCGTCTTTCCAAACTCGCCGTCCTCATTCATAGCTTCGTAATCCTCAAGCAGTACCGAACGGTCACCGCGTGAGATGCGGTATATATTGGCGGTTATAAGGTCGCCGTATTTTTTGTATATAGCGCCTTTCTCACAGTCGGCAAGCTCGGCGGATTGAATATCCAGCTTTTTGCGTATTCTCGTTTCGGCGTTGGTAAGCAGACGAAGAATGTCCGAGGCTCTTTGGCGGACGCGCAGCTCGCGGTCACGGACGTCAAAGAAGGTGTCCAGCATCTGTCCCGCGCTCTCAAATGGTCGGAGATCTAAGTCGGTGTACTGCGTCAGCGGGATAAAGGAATATTCAACGAACCTTCCGTCCTTGCATACGAGGGTTGGTGTGAATTTTTCTGACCTTATCGACTCGGTGACGTCAAAAAATTCTCTCTTTAAGGAACTAAGTCGGCATTCTGAGAGTATGGTGTCGGTAGCGCCTGTGGCACGGAAGATTATTTCTCTTGCCACGGCAGGGGAAAGCCCCGAGAAGGTCCGTACCAAAAATTTATCCCCCTCGAGCCCTGAGGGAGCCATGCGTATAATATCTTCAAATTTTTCCTCGGACAGGCTGAGGGGGCTTATCTTTTCGCCAAGCGATGGCAGGGAATATATACCGCCCGCAAGGAGCTGACGTGCCGAGTCGAGGGAGAAATCCGCGGTCTTGAGCGCCGATACTATTCTCTTGTCACCGTCGGTGAATATAAGATTGCTGTATTTTCCCATAAGCTCGGCGATGAGAAATCTGGTACATTCAAAGCCCATCTCGTCTCTAGTCTCAAATTCGAGGAAGGCTATTCTGTCAAAGTCCGCCTGAGTTACCGACACGAGCTTCGCCCCCTGAAGATGCTTTCTCAGGAGCATACAGAACATGGGGGGATTTTGCGGATTTTCCTTTGAAAGTGAGGTAAATCCTATTCTCGGATTGTTTGAGCCCGCGTTTATAAGCAGACGCTTCCCGCCATTAAGGCTTCGCATCTGCAGGATTATCTCGTCTCTCTCGGGCTGATAGACCTTCTCGATACGCGCGCCGAGCGCGGTATTTTTTATTTCGCTGAGTGTACAGGCAAGCATACCCGCGTCAAAAGCCATATATACATTCCTTTCAAGCTGTTTTTTAAGGATTTTTTGAAAAAGTGTTGTTTTTCATTCAAAATGTATGGTATATTATAACATATTCTTGATTTTTTTTCAATAAAGTGATATAATATAATAAATTTTCTTGGTTTTATTTACTTTTTAAGTACCGAACGGTGTTAAAGAAGGGAGAGACGCCATTATGAGGACAGTTATTGGAATAGACGTTGGCGGAAGTACCACGAAGATAGTGGGAATGAGAAAGAGCGACGCGGGGAAGATATCGATTGTCGAGCCGCAATTCGTGAGAGCTACCGATGCCGTTACCTCGGTCTACGGAGCTTTCGGAAAGTTTACTATGGAAAACGGAATAGGACTCTCGGACATAAGTCAGGTGCTTATGACGGGAGTGGGAGCGTCCTTTATTGATAAGCCGATATACTCGCTTCCTTGCAGGAAGGTGTCGGAGTTCACCTCGGTGGGACTTGGCGGACTTTATCTGTCGGGACTTGACGAGGCTGTCGTTGTAAGCATGGGCACGGGAACGGCGTTTATCCACGCTTATAAGGGAGATACGGAAACCGTTACCGAATATCTCGGTGGCACGGGTGTCGGCGGTGGAACGCTTGTCGGACTTTCAAAGAAGATACTCGGCGTGGATACCGTGGAGCATATAGTTGAGCTATCCCAGACGGGCGAGCTTGACAAGGTAGACCTTCGCATAAAGGACATTTCGGGAGACAACAGCTTCCAGATAAACGAGGAATTTACCGCGTCAAATTTCGGGAAGCTCTCGGATATGGCAAATAAGAATGACATCGCCCTTGGTATTGTGAATATGGTCGCCGAAACTATCGCGATGCTCGGAGTTTTCGCGGCGAGAAATTATAAGACTAATAAGGTGGTTCTTACGGGAAACCTCACCGCCATTGAGCCTATAATCAGCGTTTTCGGTAAGCTTGAGGATAATTTCAATGTCAAGTTTATAGTGCCAGATAACGCACAGTACGCCACGGTCATCGGCGCAGCTCTCTGCGATAAGGCAGAATAACGCTAAGGCTATTGACATTGGCGGGAATTGGTGATATAATTCCTTGGTACTTATTTTGAAAAATTTATTTATTGAGATAAAGAAAGGTTAGGCATTAGCTATGCAGTGGACATCACTAAACGACCTGCGTGAAAAATATCTCTCGTTCTTTGAATCAAAAGGACACCTGAGACTTCCGTCTTTCCCGCTGGTACCTATTAACGACAAATCTCTTCTTCTTATAAATTCGGGAATGGCTCCTATGAAGAAGTATTTTACAGGCGAGGAGGAGCCGCCTCGCACACGTGTCACTACCTGTCAGAAGTGTATACGTACACCCGACCTTGAGCGTGTCGGTCACACGGCGCGCCACGGAACATATTTTGAGATGCTCGGAAACTTCTCGTTCGCAGATTATTTCAAGTACGAAGCTATTCCGTGGGCTTGGGAGTTTCTCACAGAGTGGCTTGAGATTCCCGCTGACAAGCTCTGGCCCTCGATATATGAGAATGACGAGGAGGCATTTGAGATATGGAACAAGAAGATAGGCGTTCCCGCGGAGCGAATAGTGCGTCTCGGCAAGGCGGATAACTTCTGGGAGCACGGCTCAGGTCCCTGCGGTCCTTGCTCGGAGATATATTTTGACCGCGGAGAGAAGTACGGCTGCGGCTCGCCCGACTGTAAGCCAGGCTGCGACTGTGACCGCTTTATGGAGATATGGAACAACGTATTCTCGCAGTTCAATAACGACGGAAACGGAAATTACACCGAGCTCGCGCAGAAGAATATAGATACGGGAATGGGACTTGAAAGACTTGCCTGCGTTATGCAGGGAGTGGACAACCTATTTGAGGTGGATACTGTCAGAAAGATACTCAATACCGTTTGCGCTATCGCGGGTAAGGAATACGGTGCTGACGCAAAGGACGACGTTTCTATCCGCGTTATCACCGACCACATCAGAAGCGCCACCTTTATGATATGCGACGGAGTTATCCCCTCGAACGAGGGCAGAGGCTATGTTCTGCGCAGGATTCTCCGCAGAGCCTGCCGACACGGTAAGCTCCTCGGTATCAGCAGAGCCTTTCTCGCGGAGCTCTGCGAGGTCGTTATCGGTGAGAATATCACAGCGTACCCCGAGCTTGGAGAGAAAAAGAGCTATATCATCAAGGTCATCGAGAATGAGGAAACTCGCTTTGACGCTACTATTGATGCGGGACTTAACATTCTGTCCAATATAATCCGCGACTCGCTTGCGTCTAATAAATCTGTTATTGACGGCGAGGACGTTTTCAAGCTTTACGATACCTTCGGCTTCCCGATAGACCTTACACGGGAGATAGTTGACGAGAATGGACTTACTATTGACGAGGATACCTTCGTGAAGTTTATGACCGCCCAGAAGGAAAGAGCGAGGGCGGCGAGAGGAAATATCGGCGGCTGGGACGAATCCTCAAAGCAGATGATTGCTGACCTTCCCAAGACCGAGTTCGTCGGATACGACGCCTTCGAGACTGACGCTAAGGTACTCGCTATCATCATTGAGAACGAGGACGGAACGCAGTCTGTTAACGAGGTCAGCGAGGGCGAATTTACTCTCGTGCTTGATAAGACGCCCTTCTACGGAGAGGGCGGCGGACAGGTCGGCGACGTCGGCGTGATAATGTCCGATAATCTTATGATAAACGTAGTTGATACCAAGAAGAACGACGGAGTGTATCTCCATATCTGTTCTATCGTGAACGGCGTAGTTAAGGTGGGAGACACCGTAAAGGCAGAGCTTAACGATATGAGAAGAAGGGCTATAATGAGAGCCCATTCCTCCTGCCATCTGCTTCAGGCGGCGCTTCGCACGGTGCTTGGCAATCACGTTGAGCAGGCGGGCTCCTACGTTGATAAGGACCACGTTCGCTTTGACTTCACTCACTTCGCCGCTATGACGAAGGAGGAGTTGAACGCGGTAGAATCGCTTGTCAATGCGCACATTCTCCTTGGAGAGGACATCTCTATGAGAGAGATGCCACTTGACGAAGCGAAGGCGCTTGGCGCTATGGCGCTCTTTGGAGAGAAGTACGGCAAGATAGTCCGTGTAGTTACAATGGGTAATTTCTCGGTGGAATTCTGTGGAGGAACACATCTGGATAACACAGCGAAGATAGGTCTCTTTAAGATAGTTTCAGAATCCTCGGTTGCGGCGGGAGTAAGAAGAATAGAAGCTAAAACGGGACTTGGGGTTCTCGGAATAATCGCGGACAATCAGAATCTTATCACAGAGACGGCGGCAGAGCTGAAGGCGCAGAATCCTGCGGATATAGCTAAGCGCGCGGCAATTCTGCGCGAGGAGCTTCACGTGGCGAAGAGCGAGATAGATTCGCTCAATTCAAAGCTGGCGGCGTCTAAGATAGACGGACTTATCGGCGGAGCTGAGCAGGTAGGCGGAGTTCGCCTTGTCTGCGCGAGATTTGACGATATGCAGATAGACGCGGTACGCGCACTCTGTGACGAGCTGAAGTCCAAGTATTCCGACGTGGTTTCGGTTCTCGCGATAAACGCGGGCGGTAAGCTGAACTTTATCGCGGCTGCGGGTAAAGATGCCGTATCGTCGGGCGTTCACGCGGGCAAGCTGGTGGGCGCTGTCGCGGCTGTCACAGGCGGTAAGGGCGGCGGACGTCCCGATAACGCTATGGCTGGCGGCACTGACGTCTCCAAGATAGACGAAGCTCTTGCCTCGGCAAAGGCTACAGTCGCGTCGATGCTTAAATAATTTGATACCTATGAATTTGGGCGTTGCGGATTTATCCGCAACGCCCTCTATATAGAAATGACAGGACGCACAAATCCTGTCATTTTTCTATATTATGTTTTTTTATGAAGTCTTTTGTGTCGTTAAGCAGCTTTATATCATAATCGGAAAGTGATTCAAATTCTTCAAGATTTAGGAGATATCGAGGGTCTAATTGCAGAATCTGGCAAATTCGGCGCAACTGTTCTATACTTGGCTCCTGGACGTCGCGCTCAATTTTGGAATAATTGGATTGATTCATAGGTATCAGCTTCGCCATATCTCGCTGGGAAAGGTCCATATCCTCCCGTTTGTTTCTTATTTTTTCACCAATATTCATTTACACTCACCCCCTATAAAAACATTATAGCATTTTTAACTAAAGGGATTGACATATAGTTAAAAATATGATATTATAAAGTTGTTTGAGTTATAATATAACTCAAAAAACAAAAATTAACTAAAATTAAAGGAGAAAATCGAATATGAAAATATTCAAACTTGTACGACATAGCGTAAATATTTTACTTAGTTTACTAGCCTGTTTTATTTCTATCCTAATGTGTGACGCATTTTGGGACTGGCCAGATCGTGTTGGTCTAGAGACATATAACGGAGATGCGTATACAGGAATACAAAACGCAGCGGCGAAAACAGCAAATAATCTTGAATGTCTTATCAACAACTTGGAGTCCTGCCTTCCATACATCGCCGTTATTTCTTGTATAATTTTCCTAATGTTTATTCTAAAAAATATAGAAGCCATAATTTCTTTTGTTAAAGAAATCCGTAAAGAACAAAAATTGCGCAGAGAAAAAGAAATGGAGCTGCTCAGACAGCAATACCAAAGCTCGGGCGTATATTACGCTCCGCCAAAACAGCAATAATTTTTAATATAAAACAACGGGGCTGTTTCATTAAAGTAAAAATACACAAAGATATAAAACAAGTGCCGAGGAACGAGGCGGAGGGGTTGTAAAACTTAAAATGTGAGTCAAAACAATCCCTCAGCCACCTTCGGTGACAGCTCCCTTTGCACAATGGAGCCGTTCTTATTTAATCGTTTGTGTATATGCTCTTAATGAAACAGTCCCGTTGTTGCGAAAATCCCGACGCCGACACTCCGAAATTGCCTTGAATGCTTTGTTTCATTTTTAGTTCAACCACTCCACGTCCTCGTCGTTATCTATCGGCACGGCGGTGAGCGTTGAGGAATTTATATCGGTGTGGGCAAGGCTGACGGCGCGAATACGTCGGCAGGCGTAGGTGGTGAAATAATACACGCAGTTTTCTGTGTCAGCGCAACAGGTATATACCGTGGATATCGGTCTGCCATCCTCGGTGAGAGCGCACCCCAAGGGCTGAGATACCGTGTCCATAACGTGGAAAAATCGGCTTATCTCGTCCGCGTTGCTTTCGCAAACCGTATGAGCCTTCGCGAATACAGCGCGGACAAATCGGGACGGGGACGAGAAGTCTCCGGGCAGTCCCAGCGCTCCTATTCCCCTTGAATATGGTGATATTTCCGCTTTGGGATAAATGCGGTTTTCGGGCGGTGACGCGCCGACCTGCATATAATTCGATACGTTTAGTGTGTGGTAGAGGAAAGCGGGGGCATTGGTCAGCACACCAAAAGGATTTTCGTATATCTCAAGTCCTGCGGATACCGATTCCACAGTCACCGCGCGCCGTTTATCGGCAATCAGCCAATGGAGAGGAGTGGCGGGGAGAGTGTCGCTGAAGCTGTCGGGCAGGATATTTGTGTTTTTCAAAAGCTTTGCCGCCTCGTCAACACTCTCGCAACGTCCAAGTATCCAAGCGATAAGCTCAAAAGAAGCGATATTATTTTTGTTCTCCTTGCGGGGGTGATAGACCGCGCAGCTTGGAAAATTTAGTGCGGCTATGGCAAGTCCCGCCTCGTTTACCGCGTCATAATAGAGAGGGGTGCCGTCGCAAACGTGGGCGATACCTATTATGGCGTGATGTCGGGTGAGAGCATTTTCACAGAGAAATTCAAGGGGGAAGGCGCGGGGAGTGATGACCGCAGACTCCCCGTAGGAGCATTCCAGATCAAGCGTCCGTCCAAACAGATGACGCGAGAGGGTATCGCTTATTGCCGTGCACATAAGACCTCCGAAGCTTTTTGTATTAGTCTTTTTCGTTTTTTGGCGGAATATACCGAATAAAACCCGATATATTCGAGAAAGATAAATACGGCGAAAAAACTTAAGGGGCAGTATTGATATGCAATCGGTTTGGCAAGCGGAGACAGAGCTTCCGCAATTTGATAGTTTATCGGGTGATAAAAGGACAGACGTGCTGATAGTCGGCGGCGGTATAGCGGGTATACTTTGCGCCTATCGGCTCGCTCAGGCGGGGGTTGACTATATACTCTGCGAGGCGGACACCGTCTGCGGCGGTATAACGGGGAACACCACCGCAAAGATAACCCTTCAACACGGTCTTATATATCAGAAGCTGATACGCGAGTTTGGCGCGGAGAAGGCAAGACTTTATCTTACGGCTAACGCCGAGGCGGTGGCTGCATACGGCGCACTTTGCAAGGATATCGACTGTGATTATGAGATCTGCGATTCCTATGTCTATTCGCTGGAAGACCGAGGGAAGATAGAGGAAGAGGTAAGCGCTCTCAATCGGCTGGGCTTGGAGGCGGAGCTTTGTGAGGATGTCTCGCTTCCGTTTAAGGTAGAGGGGGCAGTGAAGGTGGCGGGACAGGCACAGTTTCATCCCTTGAAATTCCTGTCTGCGATATGCGAGGGGCTTAATATATTTGAACACACGAAGATTCGCGAAATGGTAGGAAATACGGCGCTCACTGACAGAGGACGGATAAGCGC
This sequence comes from Eubacteriales bacterium, assembly GCA_045632545.1. GTDB lineage: Bacteria > Bacillota > Clostridia > Oscillospirales > CAG-272 > HGM12713. Next base: position 18,836 of record JAZQWY010000146.1, read on the forward strand.
CAAAAATGTGATAGTGGCGACGCATTTTCCATTTATCAACAAGCACGGCTCGTATTTTATAAAGATGTATCAGCACCGTTCCTACGTGTTGGCTCTTGAGGGGGCAAACAAGGTGGGCGGAATGTACGTTGACGAAGCTAAGACGGGGCTTTCCTTCCGTGACTGCGGAGAGCTTCTGCTTCTGGGCGGCGGTTCACACAGAACGGGGAAACGGGGCGGCGCATGGCGTGAGCTTGAGAAATTCGCGGTGAAATATTATCCCGAGGCAAAGATAAGATACCGTTTTGCCACTCAGGATTGTATGACGCTTGACGGCGTTCCGTATATAGGGCGGTATTCAAGGAACACGCCCGACCTTTTCGTTGCCACGGGATTTAATAAATGGGGAATGACCTCATCTATGGTGGCTGCAGGGCTGCTTTGCGATATGGTGCTTGGCAGAGAAAACAAATACGAGGCGGTCTTTGACCCGTCGCGGACTATTCTCAGACCTCAGCTTGCGGTCAACGCATTTGAGACGGTGTTAAATTTTGCCACGCCGACAGCAAAACGCTGTCCGCACCTTGGCTGCGCCCTGAAGTGGAATCCCGAGGAGCGAAGCTGGGACTGCCCCTGCCACGGCTCGCGCTTTACCGAGGACGGAGAGCTTATGGATAATCCCGCCACGGGTGATCTCGGCGAGGGAAGATAAAGTCCGCCGAAGGCGGCTGTCATTCTTGAACGAAGCGAAGGATCTCGTTGGGGTGACTTGTTAGAGGATGACACGGCGTAGAGGTGGAGTTTTGTAAAGGTTTAAGCATTACAAGGTAGTAAGACAAAAGGACAGAGACGAAAGTCTCTGTCCTTTTGTACATGGTTTATTTGCGGCATAGAGTTTTATACCATGTAGTAAAATACCCTCTGTTGGTTCGTTTAGGTACGTATTATAAAAGCACATACCATTATTTCATGCAACTATATTTCGTAACGATATACCGTTTGATTTCCCACATCGTCTTTTACGGTTACTTGAAGAATATACCCGCTGATTGCATTTTCGTTTCCTCTATACTGGATACTGTAAGAATTATTATCAGAAAAGTCTTTAGTTAAGGTTGAACTTGGATAGTTTGCGGTAGAGCTGACGTAAATTTCAAATTTGTACTGATAATTTCCGCATCCGCCACTTGCAGATGCAGTATAAGTTTTTGAGTAAGCTCCGTATCCGTTTAGTGTTATTGATGTTGTTCCAGTATGTTGAACTGACACAACAATTTCGTCAACTGTTTTTTCATAAGTGTCAGAACAATCTACACATTTATAAGTAACATTACTTCCAATAACCCCATTGTTTTCCATACTGATAATTTTATGATGATGACCGCCTAAATTTTCCAATGTTTCGGTTTTAATAGTTTCATTACAAACAGCGCAGACTAGATGTTTTGAGCCGTCCTCGATGCAATTTGGCTCTTTGTCAGTAATCCACTCGCCATCGGTGTGACCGAGCTTTGTCAATATTTCGGTTTCTTTTTTTCCACATTTGCAAATATATGTTTTCTTACCGTTTTCTATACAATTAGCTTCTTTTTCTACTATACATTCATATGTGTGTTCGTGTGAGCAAACAATTAACATAATTATAACAGCCAACAGTAGCAAGACTATTAATACATTTTGGATAATTTCAATAATTTTAATTCCCATGATATCTCCTTTGAATATAATAAAAAACTTACATAGCCGAAGCTACACACAGCGAAAAGCGCAAACCTCAATTGTGTTGTAACAAAATGTAACATCAATATAGTAACATTTTGTTACAATAAAGTCAAGAGTTTTTGCGAAAAAACGGGAGATTTTTTTATGAAAGAAAATTGCGGGTTGCTGGGATTAAAGAACATCAGAAAACAAAGAAACTTAAATCAATTAAAGGTTGCTCTTGATTTGAACATAAGCCGTGAAGCTCTTTCGCACTATGAAAACGGAAAAAGAAGCCCCGATATTCAAATGCTACGCAGACTTTCGGAATATTTTAACGTTTCGATAGATTTTTTAGTAAACGGAAAAGAATTTGAAGAAAAATAAATGCCGACATTGAAGTCGGCATTTATTTTTATTTCTCATATATTATTTTCAAATGCGGTATAGACCTCGTCCGAGAGGACTCTTATTCTTTCTGTGTCGGTCTTTACTATACGTCTGTCATAGGTGAGAAGTCCGTTAGTTTCGTCCTCAACGTCGCTCACCTGCGTGAGCACCGTGGCGCAAAGTCCTCGCTCGGTCATCGGGATTATCTCCTCGCGGTAGAGCTTCTCAAGCGCGTCGGTGAGGTCTTCGGTATTATTGAAGAATCTATACCCGTAGGTCTTATCAAGATTGAAGGAATGCCCCTCTATTTTGCAGGAATATCCGCCAAACTCGGAGAGCACCAGCGGACGGTGTCCGTCGGGGCGAAGGTCTGTTTTTTTGAAATAGACGTGGTGGCTTGAAACGTCGCTTTCTCGCTCACAGAACCAACCCGAGGTAGCGTCCCACACGCGTGTATCGTCGAGATTTTTCAGCTCACTGTATATCCTGTCGGCATCGTACTGACCCCAGCCCTCGTTAAATACCGTGTAATAGATTACCGAGGGGTGATTATAAAGCAACTCTGCCGTGAGCTTCGCGTCGCGCTCGAATATCTCTCTGCGTCGCGCCGACGCTCTGTGAGATATGCCGCGCTTCATTCCTATAGTCGGAAGGGCTGTGTCTATGAGAAAGCTGTATTTCCCGCTGTTTACCATATCCTGAAAAACGAGTATACCGTGCTTGTCACAGTAATAGTAGTAAATCTCGGGCTCTATCTTGATATGCTTCCTTAGCATATTGAAGCCCATTTTCTTCACCGTGAGGATATCATAGAGATACCCCTCGGGGGTTGCGGGGAGATATATCCCGTCGCTGTAATAGCCCTGGTCGAGCAGACCGTGGCAGAATATTGGCCCACCGTTAAGACAGATGTAAGGCTTACCGTTCACCTCTTTTATCGACACCTCTCTTAGCGCGAAATAGGAGCTTATTGTGTCCTCTCCGTCCGTTAGAGTGAAATCGTATAGGTGAGGGTTGTCGGGTGTCCAAAGTATGGGTTCGTCTATCTCAATGGTTACGCTGTCGCCCTCATAATGATATTCCTTCTCGCCTATCCGGAGCGTTTTGTGAGAGCCGCCGCCAGAGGTCTCGACTGTTACGCTGTGGAGCGTGGGGGTTATCCTCAGTGAGGTTACGTAATTATTCGGGAGACTTTCAAGCCACACGGGCTGCCATATTCCGCTAATCGGCGTGTACCACATACCGCCTCGCTTCCGTCTTTGCTTTCCGTAGGGAAGCTCGGTGTCAAGCTCGTCGATGACTTCAAGGGTGATAATATTTTCACCGTCTTTCACAAAGTCGGTTATATCAAATGAGAAGGGCAGATATCCGCCGATATGCTCACCCACATAATTTCCGTTTATCGAGAGGCTCGCTATCTGGTCGACCGCGCCGAAATTCAATATTATTCCTCCTCGGTTGAAGTTTTCGGGGAGAGCGAAGATTTTTTCATATATGTATCTTTCGCCGCGCCTTAGAGCGCGTCCTATTCCCGAAAGCCTTGATTCAGGCGGGAAGGGCACACGGATATTGCCGAGAGGTTCTTTGTTTTTACCCTTTTTGACCGACAGCGACCATTCGCCGCAAAGCGAGAAATACGAGTCTCGCCTCATCTGAGGGCGGGGGTATTCGTCCCAGGAAAGCTCGGAGTTTTCCTCAAAGGGAGTGGTCAGCGTTTCGCAAATGTGAGGCTTCTTTTTTTTAATCATTATAAGTATCACAATGAATACTACCACCGCTGCCGCGAGAGCCGCGGCAAAAATATTGGCGTTTGGAACGAAGGATTCGGTTCCGTCGTTATTCATTATCGTTTCGGCGTTTGCGAGTACCGACTTGCCGATAAACGGTCCTACGATACCAGGGATAAGCACCTGAGAGAAGATGCGAACTCCCTGAAACATTCCCGCTTTACCCATAGGCGTCAGATCGCGTATTTTAGCTCCGAACACTGCCATTCCCGAGAGATATCCGCACATCATAAGCAGAGAGCCGATGAAGACGGGAAGCGTTGCTCTGAAGAAATACAGGACGATATATCCCGCGCAGAGCCAGAGCAGCGCCAAGGCGCAGGATAGAGAGAAGCCCTTTTTATCGTAAACTCTGCCCCAGAGTGCCGTCACGGCGGAAGCTATGATTATAGCGGGCGCCATAACGAAAACGTAATCGCTCATACCGAGCGACACCTCATAATAGATGATGAGGTAGGGCATAAATATCTGTATTGATACGTTGAAGATTATAAAGCAGGCAAGGTATAGATAGAGCGAGGGGTTCGTCCTTACCGTCGAGGGAAGAAAACCGTGTATAACTCCGCGCAGATATCCGACATTTGAGGGCTGTGCGGGAGAGTCATCGATTATGAATATTCCCACGATACCAACTAGGATAACGCCGATACCGATTATAGTGAATATCCACGTCCAGCTTTCGGCGCTGTCAAGATCGAACGCCATAAATCCGCCGAACACCGCAAGTATAGCCACGAGTGGCATCATAGAGTTGATTCCCTCTGCGGCACCGCGATTGGTGCTGTCGGTACTGTCTGTGAGCCAAGCGTTGAAGGCAGCATCGTTGGCACTGGAGCCGAAGAAGGTCATAACGCAGTCAAGGATTATGACGAGCGACACGCCCACTGTCGCGGCTGACACGGCGGCTGGGAATATAGCCTCAATAAAGTCTGCCCTTACAAGCACGAAGGAGAGTATAGATATACCCCACAGGATATATCCGCCGCAGATGAATATTTTTCTCTTTCCTATTTTATCGGACAGCGCGCCGATAAACACGGTAGTAAGTGTTGCCGCCACCGCGCTTGCCGCAACCATAGCCGAGATATTGGCGGCTGAGGCGTTGAACATCTTGTAGATAAATACGTTGAGATACATATTTTCCACTACCCAAGCTACCTGCCCTATCAGGCTGAATATGATAAGGGCGCATTTGAATTTTGCAGACATCTTTGTTTTCATACAGTCCTCCGGAATGGAATATTACATAGGCAGTGACGTGAAGTGCGAGGGAGTTCCGCTTATGCGGTATTGCGTTGGCGTTACCCCTAGATGCTTTGTAAAAGCTCTGTTGAAGGTACGCAACGTGTTAAAGCCCACAGCCTCGCTTATATCGGTAACCGAAAGCTCGCTTTCAAGCAGATATTTGCAGGCGCGGGATATTCTCAATGAGTTTATATAGTCGTTAAAGCTTATGTGCAGCTTGTTGCTTAGTATATGCGAAATGTAGTATTTACTTATGTGAAGCTCTTTTTCTAAAAGTGATAGTGAGAGTTGGTGCTCATAATTTTCAGCACAGTACTGAAGAATAGTACCGAGGCTCTTCGAGTTCTGTGATTTGACGTGATACCTATCCATTAAGCCGAAAAGCCGTCCAAATAAAGCGAGAAGATATCCTTGAATAATTATTTCCTTGTGAGGCTTTTCGCTGAAGTGAGTGTTTGATATTTCATACATCAGAGATTTTATCTCGTCATCGTTCAATGCTCCCTTTATAACACTGTTCGAAGGTAGTGTCGATATGAACTGCTTTGAAAGTGTGGGAAGAATATCGGGATTGAAAATGAAAAGCAGATATTTTTCCTTCTCCAGAGTTTCATATTCGTGTATTTGGTTTGGAAAGCAGATAAAAAGATCGCCCGCTTCGATATCGTATTGCTTTGAGTCTACGGTGAGACGTGTTTTGCCCTCAAAAAGACAGCCCATTTCAATGTGATAATGAAGGTGGGCGTGACAACCGAGCTTACCGCCACGACATTCGGAATCATGACAGAAAAAATCGTTGTTTCGCTTTTCGTATTTGAATTCCATTTTATTCTCCTTGATTATCAATAGCTATTCTCGGAACACGTGAGGTCACGAGGCAGAGACATTCGTATTCGATAGTGTCTGCAAGCCTTGCCAACGCCGAAAGCTCCGACGGTGAGTTTCCAAAGATGACTACCTTGTCACCCACGCGTGCGTCTGAGCCTGTTATATCTATCATACATTGGTCCATACATATCCTCCCGAGAACAGGTGCGCTGACTGTTCCACTCTGTGTGACGACCGACACACTCGCTCCGCTGTAGGCGCGGATAAATCCGTCTGCATACCCGATAGGAAGGGTAGCTATGAGCCTGTCGTCCTTCGCTGTATAAGTTCCGCCGTAGCTCACAG
>JAZQWY010000147.1:0-8201 GCA_045632545.1 Eubacteriales bacterium
GCTTACGGGCAACAAGAAGAAAAGAGCGTTTTTCATTATCGAGCTTCCCGAATATAAGCTACCGAATCTCTGGAAAGCGATAGTTTCTATGTGCCAGAGAGGTTGGTCGTACATAGTCAAGGCGGGAACTATAATTCTCGTTTGTAACTTTGCCGTACACGTTATGCAGACCTTTAATTGGAGGTTTGAAGTCGTGGAGGAGGGAATGGCGCATACCTCTATCCTCGCCACTATCGCTTTCCCCTTCGCGTACGTCGTTGCGCCTATCATAGGAGTGGTGGCTTGGCAATTTGCGGCGTCTGCCGTTACGGGCTTCATAGCTAAGGAGAACGTGGTCGGAACTATCGCGGTCTGCTTCGGCATAGCAAATCTCTTTGACCTTGACGAACTTGCTATGATAGAGGGAAGCGAGGGCGCTGTCGCGGCGACCTTTGGTATCACCTCGGTTGCGGCGCTCGCGTTTTTGATGTTCAATCTTTTCTCCCCCCCTTGCTTTGCGGCAATAGGAGCTATGAACTCTGAGATGAAAAGTAAAAAGTGGCTTTGGGCGGGTATCGGACTTCAGCTTGCCGTTGGTTATACGGTAGGATTTCTGGTATTTTTCTTCGGAACACTCTTTACGGGCGGAAGCTTCGGAGAGGTTTGGATGCCTGTCTTGGGCTGGGCTGTTGTCGCGGCTATCTCGGTCGTCATAGGCTCGCTTATCGTGAGAAGAAACAGACAGCTTAGAGAAGAATCATCGCCCAACCTTACAAATAGCAAAAAAGAAACGGTAAAAGCGTAAATATAAAGGAGGAACGGTATGAGTCCCTCGGATATTATAGTTGTAGTCGTTATAGCGCTGATAATCGGCGCGGCGGCGTTTTACATCATAAGGGAAAGAAAGAAGGGCAGAAAGTGTATCGGTTGCCCTAATTCCAAGACTTGCTCCTCGGCTAAGGACGGCTCCTGCTGCGGTTTTCATAGCGAAGATAAATAACACCCTCCCGACACCTTTTTCGGTGTCGGGTCTTTTATTGCGCTCACGCATATTCTGGATATAGAGGCAGAAATTTTATAAATGCTCTTGAAGAAAACGACAAAATATGATAATATATTTATAGTACGTAAAGAAAGGCGGTGCTTGAATGGCAGACAAAGAAAAAATAAGAAAAGCCGTTGAAAAAGAAGCGAAGAAGAAAGTCAAGCGCAAGGTTAAGAGCAAGGTCAGGAGACTGCACCCGCTTACCTTCGTGATATGCTTCCTTTGTCTCGCTTTGGGAGTTGGGGCGGGTATCGGCGCGTATACCTTTATTAGCCGAGACGACTGTTTCGTCCTGAACGGAGAGAAGAATTATACAGTTTCGGTTGGTAGCGACTTTACCTACGGAGACGAGGGAGCAAAGGTAATATCCTTTGGTAAGGATATATCCGACCGTGTGCAGATAGAGACAAATCTGACTGAGATAGGCGACGGTAAATACACCGCCGACACGTCAAAAACGGGCGAATATTACATTATATATACGGTTGATTCGATTAAGTACGGAGATGTACAGAGAGTCAGAGTGATAACCGTTAAAGGAGGCTCGTGATGGCAAGAAAGAAGAAATTTTCCAAAACACTCTCGGTATTCCTTGCGATAATATGCTTCCTCGGCGGCGCTACGGGCGGATTTTTCGGGTATTTCAAATATACTATTCCCACCGAGACCGAGACCTATGTCAGCGGAGACCTAGTTATCAACTTTTTAGAGCTTGGAAATAAATATACGGGAGACTGTACCTATATAAAGGCGGGAGAGAACGATATACTTATCGACGCGGGCTCTAAGACCTCAAGTGTTGGAACTATAGATTCCTTCCTTAAGAAGAACGTCAGCGACGGTGTTCTTGAGTACGTTATAGTCACCCATGCGCACGAGGACCACTACGCGGGCTTTGCTACAAACGAAGGCGCGGATAGCCTTTTCGACCTTTATGAGTGTGAGGTGATAATAGATTTCTCGCGTGCGAAAGAGGATACTAAGGACAACAAGATTTATAAAAATTACATTCGTGAGCGTGACGCCGAGGTGGCAAACGGAGCGAAGCATTATACTGCCGAGCAGTGTATGACCGAGAACAAGAGCAAGTTCGACCTCGGCTCGGGGATCGAGCTTGAGATACTTGACAGCTATTTTTATTACAACGTGGCAGACAACGAGAACGATCATTCGGTCTGCGCGATGATAAATCAGGGAGACAGGCACTTTCTCTTTACAGGCGACCTTGAGAAAAAGGGCGAGGAGAAGCTGGTCGAGATGAACGAGCTTCCCAAGGTGACCGTTTATAAGGCAGGGCACCACGGCTCAAAGACCTCGTCGCATAATGTCCTGCTTGACGTTATACAGCCCGAGATAGTTTGCGTGTGCTGCTGTTGCGGAAGCCCTGAATACACAAAAGATAACGATAACCAGTTCCCGACTCAGGAGTTTATTGACAGAATAGCGCCCCATACCGATAGAGTATACGTCACGACGCTTTGTGTTGACTATGCTAACGATAAGTTTGAGTCTATGAACGGAAATATAAAGATAACCTCGGGCTCAAACGGAGTTAAAGTCAAGTGCAGCAAGAGCAACACTCTGTTGAAGGATACCGAGTGGTTCAAGAAGGCGAGAGTCTGCCCCGAGGCTTGGAAATAGTACAAAATTCATAGGGAAAATTTTTGATATCAAAAATTTTCCCTTAATTTTTACTAAAAAATAAAAAAACTCTTGACAAAGGATTAAAAATATGGTTTAATATATGATGTCATTGAATGCTTAGCAATGCAAACAAGCAACACGCTTCCGGATAGGTTCCGGATATTCGTGTCCGGAATTAAGGAAAAATAAGGAGGTGCACAGGAATGCTCAGAACATATCAGCCTAAGAAGAGACAGAGAAAAAAAGAGCACGGCTTCAGAAAGAGAATGGCTACCGCTGACGGCAGAAACGTACTGAAGAGAAGACGCGCTAAGGGCAGAAAAAGATTGACCTATTGATCGATCGCATTTGATATAAAAACCGCCGATGACACTGAAAGCAGGATTGTTTTCCAAGTACATCGGGGTTTTTACTATGTCGGAAAAGAGACGCAGAGATGAAAGAAACAGCTATAAGAGAGAACCACCTGTATAATAAGGCATACACTCGGGGACGAAGGTTCGTGGGTAAGTATGTGGCGGTGTACGTGCTCAAGGATCTGGCGGCAAAACGGTTGAAGAAGGCGAACCCCCGTGGGGAGTACGTGAACCGCCTCGGTATCACGGTCTCCAAGAAGATAGGCGGGGCGGTATGCAGAAACCGCGCCAAGAGGATTATAAGGGCGGCGTACAGAACGCAGGCAGATAAGCTGCGCCGCGGCTTTCTTATCGTGATAAGCGCGAGAGGCGCTATCGTGGGCAGGAAGAGCTGTGACGTGGAGAGGGAGCTTTCAAAGGCTTTTCGGGAACTCGGTATGATGACGGCGGAGATGCCGCCAAAAACGGAAGAAAAATGAAATACGTTTGCATATGGTTGGTACGGCTGTACCAAAAATATCTTTCACCGCTGAAACGAAATCCGTCTTGTCGGTTTACGCCGACTTGCTCAGCCTACGCCGTAGAGGCGTTTATGAAACGTGGCTTTTTTGTGGGTGGAGCGCTTACGGTATGGCGTGTTTTGCGCTGTAATCCGTTCTGCGCGGGAGGACACGACCCCGTGCCCCCCAAGAAGATACCCAAGTATAAGGATAGGGCGGACAAGGATAATAATTCGAACAATGACGAGATGCCGTAAAGGCAAAAAAACGAGAGGATTTTTTCGCGCGGAGCGCGGAAATAAAATACTATGGAAAGTATTTGGGACATAATTAACGTGCCGATGGGCTATCTTTTAAGATTCCTTAACGATATCGTGGGCAATCAGTACATTCTTGCGCTGTTGCTCTTCGCTGTAGTCGTTGAGATCATCTTGATACCTTTCGGAATAAAACAGCAAAAAAATTCGATAAGGCAGGCAAAGATGCGTCCGAAGGAGGAGGCGATCCGTAAGAGATATAAGGGTCGCGACGATGCGGCGTCCAAACAGAGAATGTCGCAGGAGATCCAGGAGATGTATCAGAAAGAGGGCTTCAACCCTATGGGCGGTTGCCTTCCCATGCTTATTCAGTTTCCTATAATTATAGCTCTTTATAACATTGTGCTCAATCCGCTGAAGTATATTTGCGGACTTTCGTCGGCAACTATCAGCCAGGCTGTTCCCGTTGTGAACTCGTTTGGACACAGCTTTGACGCTGCTGCGGTCAGTGGCAGAAACATCGACCTTATGGCGGCTATAAAAAATATTATAGCTGAACACGGTGTTGAGCCCTTCTCGGCAGTTGAGGGCTTTGCGGAGCATATAGCTTCGGTCGAGGATATTCCCTCGCTGAGCATGTTTGGCGGAGCTATAGACCTTGCGGCTACCCCCGCATTTACCAATTTTAATTGGCTTCTGCTCGTTCCCGTTCTTACCTTCGTGGCATACTTCCTCAGTACGAAGGTCAACAGAAAGCTTATGTATCAGCCCGCGCAGAATGACGCGGCTATGGGCTGCTCCAATAAGGTAATGGACTACGCAATGCCCCTGATGAGCGTATTTATCACCTTCGGTGTTCCCGCGGCGCTTGGCGTTTACTGGATATTCAAGTGCATTGTCGGTATGCTGAAGCAGGTTATCATTCATCTGTTTATGCCTATCCCGAAGATGACCGACGAGGAGCTCAAGGCGGCAGAGAAGGAATACGACGAGAAAGCGCCTAAGATGCCCGCGAGAGAGTCAAGCGGAAAGAAGGTACGCTCGCTCCACTATATCGACGAGGAAGACTACGAGGACGTCTCGTCAAAGAACAAATCGGAGAAGAAGAGCGCTGAGCTTCCCGAAAAGAAAGATCTCGCAGAGGATAACGAGGGGGAGAAACAGGCGTATACAGAGACGGTTGAGAATAACAGTCTTTTGGGACACGCACCGCTTAAGGAAGATGCACCCGAGAAAAAGAGTAAGAAATCTAAAAAAGACGATAAAAATTAATTAAATGGAGTAAGATTGTGAAAAAAGAAATTGTAATGAGCGCCAAAACGGTTGAAGAAGCGCTTGAACTGGCTGCGAAAGAGCTTGGAGCAGACAGCGTAGATAAAATAGAATACACGGTAATTGACGAGCCTAAGAAGGGACTTTTCGGAATCGGCTCAGTTCCCGCAAAGATATCCGCGACTTACGTAATAGGTGGAGAGAAGGACGCACTCACACTTATAAATAGTCTGCTCGCTAATATGGGACTTGACGCTAAGGCGACTATGACCGATGCCGAAGATGGCGAGAAAAGAATAGTTGTTGAGGGCGGTAATGCGGCGCTCCTTATTGGACACCACGGCGAAACTCTTGACGCGCTCCAGCATCTGGCAATGCTTGCCGCTAATAAAAAGGTAGACGGCGAGAAGCAGGATTACGTAAAGATATCGGTTGACGTTGAGGGCTACAGAGCAAAGAGAGAGGAAACTCTCAGGGCACTGGCGAGAAGAATGGCGGATAAGGTCCTTAAGTACAAGAAGAGCGTAATGCTTGAGCCTATGAACCCTTACGAGAGAAGGATAATCCATTCCGAGGTTCAGAATATTGAGGGCGTTTCCACCAATTCTATAGGATCTGACAGCAACAGAAAGGTCGTTATGTACCTTGACAACAAGGGCGCGGCTAAGAAGGACTAAGATTATCAAAAAAGAGCTTTGCTTCGGCAAGGCTCTTTTTATGTGAAATTCATCTAAAAATACTTAAAAAAATTCCAAACCCTTTGACATTGAAGGATATTTGTGGTACAATGGTTTCGTAAAGATTTTTTTGAAAAGAGTGGTAAATATGGATATTTCATTGAGAATTACACAACTTATAAATTACGCGGTGGACAGGAAGCTGATAGACGAGGCTGACCGTGTGTATATGACAAACAGTATAATGGGTGAGCTTGGGCTGTATGAATACGAAAAGCCCGAAACCGTTGAGGACGCACCATTGGAGGAGATACTCGGCGCGCTATGCGATTACGCCTATGAGAAGGGGCTTATAGAGGAGAATACAGTCACCTACCGCGACCTGTTTGACACGAAGCTTATGGGTATACTCACACCAAGACCTTCGGAGGTCATAAGGAATTTCACGGCGAATTACGCCATATCGCCCCTCGCTGCTACCGAGTACTATTACGGACTCAGCCGCAACAGCGATTACATAAGGACTTACAGAGTCTCAAAGGATTTGAAATGGTCTGCCGCGTCTGAATACGGAGATATTGATATAACCGTCAATCTTTCAAAGCCCGAGAAGGATCCCAAGGCGATAGCAGCCGCAAAGCTGATGCCTCAGGGGGGATATCCAAAATGTCTGCTTTGCTGTGAGACCGAGGGATATTCTGGCAACACGGCGAAGCCCGCGCGCCAAAATCACAGGATAATTCCGATAACTATGGCGGGTAAGCCTTGGTTTTTGCAGTATTCACCCTACGTTTACTATAACGAGCACTGTATCGCGCTTAACGCCGAGCACACGCCTATGAAGATAGACAGAGATACCTTTGTGAAGATACTCGACTTCGTTGAGATATTTCCGCACTATTTCCTCGGCTCAAACGCCGACCTGCCTATCGTTGGAGGCTCGATACTCTCTCACGACCATATGCAGGGAGGACGTTACGCTTTCGCTATGGAAAGGGCGGAGATAGAGGAGAGGATAGACACACGCGGCGAATTTGAGGACGTGGGCGCGGGAATAGTAAAATGGCCTATGTCGGTCATAAGACTGTCGTCCGAGAACAAGTCGTCTCTTATAGAGCTTGCGGACAGAATACTCCGCGCGTGGCGCGCTTATACCGACGAGGAGGCGTTCATATTCGCCGAGACGGACGGTGAGCCTCACAACACGATAACGCCCATCGCCCGTATCAGAGACGGAAAATTTGAGCTTGACCTCGTGCTTAGAAACAATATCACCACCGAGGAGCACCCTCTTGGAGTATATCACCCTCACGCCGAGCTTCACAATATTAAAAAGGAAAATATCGGTCTTATCGAGGTTATGGGATTGGCGGTGCTTCCCGCAAGACTTAAAGGTGAGATAGAGCTGATGAAGGAATATATTCTTGAGGGACGTGATTTTGCCGAGAATGAGCAAATATCCAAGCACAAGGAGTGGTTTGAAAAATTTAAGGATTGCCACGCTATAAACGAGGAGAATGTTGAGACCGTGCTCCGCGACGAGATAGGCAAGACCTTCGTTCGTGTGCTTGAGGACGCTGGGGTTTACAAGCGTACAGACGAGGGCAGAGAAGCCTTCCGCAGATTCGTGTGCAGCGTGGACGGACTTTCGGTTTGATAATATTAAGGTATTCAAAATAAATTTTACGGAGGTTTGAAATGTCAAGACTTGTTATAACTATCGCGAGAGGATTCGGAAGCGGAGGAAGGACTATCGGAAAGCTGTTGGCTCAGAGACTTGACTGCGATTATTACGACAACGACCTTATCAAGCTTGCTTCAGAGGAAAGCGGAATAAATATCGAGCTTTTCGGAAAGGCGGACGAGAAGGTAAAGGTCAACCTGTTCAAGCGTTACAACCGTAGCTACGGCGAGTACGTTTTATCTCCCGACAGCGCGGAGTTCGTCTCGGACGACAATCTTTTCAACTATCAGGCAAAGATAATCAAAGACCTTGCCGAGAAGAAGGACTGTATAATTATAGGGCGTTGCGGAGATTTTATCCTGCGTAACAATCCGGGTACTATCCGTCTGTTTATATACGCCGACGAGGATACCTGCGTTAAGAACGTGGTCGACCTTTACGGCATTCTTCCGGCCGAGGCGAAAAAGACTATAGAGAAGATAGACAAGTCAAGGGCGGCTTACTATAAATATTATACCGATAAAAATTGGTATGACGTGTCCAATTACGACCTATGTATAAATACGTCGGGTATCGGTTTTGAGAAGGCTGTGGATGTTATTGTGGATTACATCAACAGAATGAGAGGTTGAAGACCGCATTTTTGACAGGAAAATAAAATGTTAGCCGACCGCGTAACGCCGATATTGAAAAGCATTATTGAAAATTAGTAAATTAAGATAAATACAAAACAGCCTTCCTTGACGAGGAAGGCTGTTTTTGTAACAAAATTTCTCCAATTGTGCAA
>JAZQWY010000148.1:0-10487 GCA_045632545.1 Eubacteriales bacterium
ATATTGATAGACAAGACAAAGCTCACCCCCGCGAGGATACTCGTGTCATACGTGGTGGCGGGGGTAATCCTCGGGGCAGTCGGACTTTATAAGCCCCTCGTGGAATTTGCGGGGGCAGGAGCTACTACCCCGCTTACGGGCTTCGGGTACCTGATATCCAAGGGGGTTCGCGAGGCGGTGGACAGGCAGGGACTTATCGGCGCGCTCACGGGCGGACTTACCGCCGCCGCGGGCGGAACTGCCGCCGCGCTTTGTTTCGGATATATCGCCGCCCTCTTCTCGGGCGGTAAACCGAAGGGGTAAAATAATAATATGGCGATAAACAAAAAAGCTTCTCTCAAAAAGAGAAGCTTTTTTAATGGGGTATTGAAATTCGGAATATTTTGTGTTATAATATCTTAACCAAATAACCTTAAGGAGGTATTATTATGAAAAGAAATATTTCGCTTGCTTTGATTTGTGTGTTTACGTTGTCCTCGCTTCTGTTTAGCTCGTGCAGAAAGGTAGATACGACAGGCGACGGACAGGGAAGCAGCTCGGTGACTACGGTAACGACTTCAACGACCGAGGCGCCTGCAAAGCCTGTGCCTGTCGACTCGGTAAACGGAATGAGCGCAAAGCAGCTTATGGAAAAATTTTTGAATGATTATACTAATTCAAAAAGCTTTGATTTAGCTATGACTATGACCTCAGTCGTTGACGGAACGACCACCACTGAGCGCATGGAGACGAAGCTTAACGACAAAGATGTTTATGTTTATACGACTATGGACGGCGGGTATATGAAGGTGTGGTGTGTTGACGGTGTGGTATACGTTGACATGAACGGGGAAAAGTATAAGGCGAACACAGGAATAGAAGATATATTCGGAGACGGTTTCATTGATGAACTTTTATCCTCAATGCCTACCGCATTCCCCGAGGAATATATGGAGAAGGTCAAAAAAGCACAGATATATTCTCACGGCGGAGAGTATTATTTCAGCGTCACCTTTACAGCTGCCGAAGCAGAGCAGATGGGAGAGGGAGATGAGGAATATACGGAAACTATTTACTTTGATTCCACTGGAAAGGTCAAGAGGATGTTTGCTAAAACAAAGGATACAAGTATGACCTTGATCGTAAATAGCTACGGAAAAGCAGTATCTATCACCAAGCCTGCCGACGCTGATAAATACGTCGTGAAAGGCAACGCGGGCAGTCAAGACCCCGAGGTATACGCAGTATACGAGCAGCTTTTAGATACGATCGCCAACGCGGAGATATATCAGATGATTATTGCTATGAACGAAGCGCCGTACATTTATTACGAGACAGACGGTAATAACAAGTACGCCGGTGTATATGAAGAAGGTCAATGGATGGAAATGTGGAGCGTAGACGGTCAGGGATATGTTGCCGTAGGTGAAGAATATCCTGTTAAAACGTCAGTCACCGAGGAGATGCTTTCATCTTTTTCACAAGTTGAAAGCTTGAAGATGTATATAGTAAACAGTAAGTTTAACGGAGACGCTATGACCGATTTGGAACTTACAAACGTGACGTATGATAAGTTGCTGTCATTTACGGTCGAAATCTCTACGGATTATAAATACCACTATACCTTTACTTTTGATGAACAAATGTTGGATATAAGCGTGTATGTGCTTACGGTAGAAGGAACTTCATGCGAGTCTGTCAGTTATTATTTTGGTTCGATAAACGAAGAAGACTTTGAGGTGGTCGCGCCAATATAATATTAATGATTTTGTAATGCTGCCCGACAGGCTTTAGGAATCTATATTTGCGTCAAAGTGCGCTGATACTTTATAAAAACCGAGCGCAAACAATCAAATTGCAAGCAATTTGAGAGGTTCGGCATAGTAGAGTAAAACTAAAAAAGTATACCGAGCCCTTGCGGTTCGGTATACTTTTTTGTGAAAGGCGAGCAAAAAAGATTTTGTTCCTTTTTAAGCTATGGATTTGAACCCACATATAATTAAATGCTTTTTGACGATAGGAAAAAAGCTACATCAAAACCTTTTCACTATTCACTTTTACCTATTACCTATCGGCAAGTTTCGCAAGAGAAAAGTGAAAAGTGAAGAGTTAAGAGTGAAGAAGTAAAAATCGACAAGCTCACGCGAAACTTGTCGATTTTTGTGAATGGACGATAAAATAGATATTTTACTTTTTTAACCTATGGATTTGAACCCACATATAACCAAATGCTTTTCGACCAACGGGAGAAAAGCTACATCAGCACCTTTTCACTATTCACTTTTACCTATTACTTAATCGACAAGTTTCGTAAGAGAAGAGTGAAAAGTGAAGAGGTAAGAGTGAAGAAGTAAAAATCGACAAGTCTCTGTCGAAACTTGTCGATTTTTGGCCTGCCCGACAGGATTTGAACCTGCGGCCTCGAGAGTCGGAGTCTCGCGCGCTATCCAGCTGTGCCACGGGCAGATGTTGTCAATTATTATACCACGTTTTTTGCTTGATTTCAACCTGATTTGAAAAAATTTCCGCGCGCCGTTGGATTTTTATCAATAATGATAATACGTTGGGTGTGTTGTTTTGCAACACACCCAATTTCAGTAGTTTTAATTTTTTGCGTTCGGGTCGATAGGCTCAAAGGCGAAGAATCTCTGGGTGTCGGCTACGAGCTTATCAACTCGGTTGGTCAGCACGCAGAAGCCCCCGTTTCCGTTTACGGTCAGGTATGCCTTTCTGGTGACTTTGAGCGAGTTGAGCGAATAGAACTTGTATTCTCTCGTCTCACCCGTGGTGGTTTTGATGATTATAGTAAGCAAGAGATTCTGGGGGTCGTTTATCAGAGCGTTTTCCTCTTCCTCGGTCAGTTCGTACTGATGCTCGATAGTTGATACTATAAAGTTTTGATAATAGTCCCTGAAAAGGGGAGTGGCGTATCTGATATAGGTGGTCTTGTTTCCGTTTGTTGCGGTCACGATTACCTCGTCGGGCGTGACCTCAACAGTGCTTCCGTCCTTGCACCCTATCATTCCCTTAATGCAACGGACCTGATTCCCTATTTTGTTGTACGCGTAATACGCTGTTTCTATCGTCAGCTTAGTTCCCGAGCTGTTATACGCGGTTATCTCGGACGCTGTGATTTCCCAGACGTTAGAGTTTGCGTCGACTACGGTGAGAGATGAGAATGTTCTCATATCATTTCCGTTAGAATCGCTTCCTATGACCACAAGCTTGTCTGTGTTTGATTGCTTGCTCTGGTCTGACTCGGAGTTATCCAAGGTGAAGCTTGCCGAATAGTTGGGGGAGGTGATTGTTATCTCCTCACAGAAGGGTATATCCAGCAACATATAGTTGGGATTTATCCATTTTGAATAATTCCAACTAAGGAACTCAAGGCAGTGTCCCTTGACCTCGACTATCATATTGTAGCTATAAAGAAGTTTTTCACCGTCCTTGTCATATACAAGCGTGTAGGCGTAATGGTTTCCTCGCTCGTTTTTATCACTTATCATCACTACCTGTTTGATAGTGCCCGTGACTTTATTATCACTGTCTCGAACATCAAATTCATATGACATAATATATTCGGGGGCAAACTCTATATTGGTGTTTCCGTCTTCATCGGTAACCTCTTTGGATATGCCGTACTTAACGAAGTCTTCCTTTGAAGGTCCAAGCTTTATAACTCCCTCGTATTCTGTAGCGTACAGGTAATAAAGCGCCGAGGTTATGTCATCAGCCGAGGGGATATAGCCCTTGAGAGAATCAAGCTTGAATTTATAGGGAATACTTGCATTTATCGTGTTCTCACGCAAAGACATATCAATATATGAGAATCCCACGATATGTTCATATCCGTTCTCGGCTTCGCTGTTTTTGTGACTGATATAGAAGTTCTCAACGTCGGTATAGGTATTTACCGCCATCGGGTGAACAAGCGTGGGAGTGACGAAATACTCTATAGGGGAAAGCATCGTATCTCCCGTGCGGGTATCGAATACGTATACGGCGTCTCTTTTTGTTTCGATACCGCCTGACATATCCACGTATTGAACGTAATAACCCTCTCCCGTTACAAGCATGTCTCCGATAAGTACCTTATGCTTGTTGCCTGAAGTATCCGTGAGGATATAGTAGGCGGGCTCGTAGGCATATTCGTTGCCTTCTTCGTCGACTCTCGTTTCGGGTACAAGGCCGTACTCCGAGAACTCTCCGTTTTCATCTTTTATTGGGTCTTCTAATTTTAATGTGGTAAGCGTATATCCAGCGTTAGTGTAAAGCGTTCCAAACAGCTCTTGATTATAAGATGTAAACGGAGAACCCTTGATTATGAAATCGCAGGAATCGTCTACCTGATTTGTTGCGACATTAAACCTATGGAAGGTGAAAGAACCCTCACTGTTGACTACCTCCAAAGAGCGAATGTTCTTCTTTTCAACGTTGGGGAACATCATTATTCTGTAGTTGGCGCCATATTCCTCCATACCTTCGGCTTCAACCACAGCGATGATTTCATAGGTTCCCGTCTCGTTGTCAAGCTCAACCAGCGTTCCAAGGTCGGTAACGTAGTAGCCGTACTGGCCGTCGACCTTTACCTTGTTGCCATCCATATCATAAAGGGCGTATTCTCCGTCCTTATATTTTATCACATATTTCGTTTCATCCACATCATAGAAGGGCGTGGTTCTGGATAAAATTATCGAGAATACAAGAACAGGAATGAGTATTGCCACCAGCGTGACGGAAACTACTATAGCTATCTTTCGCCTCTTCATTAGTGTTGCTTTTTGTTTTTCTATCATTTGTTCTTTCTCCTGATAAGTACAACAGCTCCCGCAACTATAGCCGCAACAGCGGGAACTACGGTGAGTACCACGGTGTACTGAGTGGTTTCGGCTGTAGTTATGTTATCTATAGTATAGTCCGCGAAGGGCTTGGGTATAAGTCCTACGGGGACAGGCTCGCGTCCGATTAGACGGCAGGCTGAGAGCAGAAGGTCTGTATTTCCGTAAGACGACGAGTTGAGCAGAGAGCCCGTGGCAAAATCGACAGATCCGCAAGCTAAGACGTAAGATGCTTCGTTGATAGTCGAATAAGCGGATTCCTGGGTGGTTCTGGACTCCATAGTGATAGTCATAAGCTTGAGGGGATTTGCCTCGGTAGCTTTTTCAACTACTTTGCCCGTAGCAAAGGCTTCTGCCTTATCGCTCGTTACGAACAAGTCGAAGATCTGTCGTGATACACCATTAGAAAGATAATTTCCGTAATCATAGCTGTTAGCGTCATCGTCCTCGTCGGTATAATGCGCGGGATCGTAAGTGTTGGAATATGATATAGACATAGCGTTAGAGAATATAACGTTCTTGGGGTATGCTACGCTTTCCATATCCTTTGTTATATGGGCTATGGGACCGTGAGCGGCATACTCGGATATGATTGTGAAGCCGTTGGTGGTAAGCGACTGCGAGGAGTCCTTTATCATATAGGGGTGCTTAGCTCCCGCCTCGTCGGTGTATCTGTCAAAGGAAATTCCCCATTCCTCGAGATAGGTCTCAAAGTTAGACAGGACAGGAGAATTGGGAGACATAAATACCATCATAGAGCTTGTTCCGTCAAGGAACTCGTCTAATTTTTTTATTTCGTCGATATCAGAGATACCGTCATTTATGAGAAAATCGGACTTGGGGTTATATACGACGATAAGTCGGCAATCCTCGGGAATTTCATCTTTTGCAAGATCAAGCTCTTTGAGCTCATAGCCCGCGTTTACCAGCGTGTCCACCAACGCATAGTCGGAAAAGCTTTCTCCGTGATTGACAGTAATGCAGGCGACGGGAGAATCGGCTCTCGTTACCGCAAGGATAGCCGCCGCAAATTCCTTCTCTATGTCATACGCCCAAGGCTCCTCGTCGGTGTCGCTATTGTAGGTGTAAAAGTTGCGGATGCTGTGAACCCTGAACTCTGTTCCAAACTCGACTATCACGCTGGACGAAGGAATATTGGTGTTTGTGGTGGTCTTATACTTAGAGACTGCCGAAGGGTTTCTTACAACGTTGTAATTGGTTATTTTTATATGCTCCGGGAATTCCTTCTGAAGCTCAAGCGCTGAATTGTATACGTATCTCTGCATAGATCTGCTTTCGATGACGTCGATATCGTCACAGAAGATTATGTTTATCGAGATATTCTCATCCTTGTAATCGGGGCTTTCGGGGGTGAGAGAATTTGCTTCGTTGTAAGCCTTGTTTTCTGCTCTTGTTTTATCGACCATCTCTATCGGCGACTCTGTATCAAACTCATCGTCACCGTTGCGGATAAGGTCCATACATTCATCGGAAATCGTATATAGCAGTTCGGGTGTCATATCAATATAAAGCAAAAATCTCTGGGATAGCGCTGAGAAGATAACGTTGACTATAACTACCACGGCGATAATGAGCGCCGTGAGCGCCACCGTTACGCCTCCGTAACGGAATTTACGGCTGTTTACAGAAAATTTTTTCATTTTATCATACCTTCCTTTCTGTATCAGCCCCAACGGCGCTTGTCATACACGCGCACGGTGAGAAGGAGAAATACTCCCGTTAAGGACAGATAGTAAAGAATAGCCGCGAAATCTATATATCCGTTGCTGAAAGCGGAGAAACGGCTCATAATACATACCCAGTCGATAACGAATCTTATAGCGTATACGTCGATGTAGTTATTGACTACGTTGAGTATAAGCATAACGACGATTATCGCTACCGTGATTATCGCGGCGGCAAGCTGGTTCTCGGTGAGTGAGGATACGAACATACCGATAGCGATAAAACAAGCTCCTATAAGCACGACGCCTATCGTACAGCCGATTATCTGGGCTGTAGACGGACCTATGTGCATTACCGCGTATTCCTGAGCTGCTCTTTCCTCGTTAGCGTAAACGTAAAGAGGGAAGAAGTTGATGCCTGACGCTAGTATCGTGCCCGCGAAGAGCGTGAAAGCGGCAAGGAATTTGCCAAGCACCATTCCCCAAAGGGTAACGGGCGCTGTGAGCAAAAGCTGTTCGGTACGCAGCTTCTTTTCCTCTGAAAACAGCTTCATAGTGAGCAGAGGAATAAGTATAATGAACGAGAATATCAACGCCGTGAAATAGGATGACGTGCTGTAGCTTGACGCGCCCAAGGTTGTAAGACAGAGAATAAGCGCGGCAGCAGCAAGAAACACACCCACATAAACGTATCCTATAGCGTTTATGAAGTAGGAACGCAGCTCCTTTTTATATATTGCAAACATTTTATTTTACCGCCAACGGGTTATCGTCGGCAAAGCTCCTTTCGTAAATAGTCTGAGAATATCTATCATTTCTTGTCGTTTTCAAACAGGTCTGACAGCTCCGAGTTGTTAGCCGAATTTTTAGCAACTATATTTTTCGCGACCTCGGTCTCGATATTTCCGCGGCGGCGGGATTTGGAATCACGTCTTTCATAGCGGCTCTTGCCAGCGGTCTGATCAACAATGGTGATGAATATATCCTCCAGACTCATACCGAGGGCTTCCATTCCGATGAGAGGCCAGTTCTTTTCGGCGAGAGTGTAGAAAAGATTTTTTCTGATATCGACCCCGACCTCACTTTCTATCGTATATGTATACGCGTCTCCGTCTCTCTGAGCAAGGACTTCGGCGTAAACTATACCCGGCTTTGAACGGAGCATTGAGAGGACTTCTTTCTGAGGACCGCATATCTTCACGTTGAAGCGGCGGTTGTTCTCAACTGCTCTCGTGATGTTCTCGGTCAGCTCGTTGGCGACTATCCGTCCCTTGTTTATAATGACGATACGGTCGCACACCGCCTGAACCTCTTGAAGAATGTGCGTTGAGAGAATAACCGTGTGGTTTCGTCCAAGCGTACGGATGAGGTTTCTGCCCTCGATTATCTGCTTGGGGTCAAGTCCGACAGTAGGCTCGTCAAATATGATGACCTCGGGACTGCCGATAAGCGCCTGAGCGATACCTACTCTCTGACGGTATCCCTTCGAGAGGTGCTTTATGACGCGCTTGTAAACGTCGCCTATCTTGACTATGTCGCATATCTCAGCGAGGTGCTTGTCTCGGTTGAGCTTACAGTTTTTGAGGTTGTAATTGAATATCAAATATTCCTCAACAGTCATATCCAAATAGAGAGGGGGCTGTTCGGGGAGATATCCGATGTGCTTTTTAGCCTCAAGGGGGTTGTCCAGCACGTCAAGTCCCGCGATGGATACGCTTCCCGAGGTCGCCGAAAGATATCCCGTCAGAATATTCATCGTCGTACTCTTGCCCGCGCCGTTCGGCCCGAGAAAACCGACTATCTCACCCTTCTGAACTTCAAAGCTGATGTCGTCCACAGCGCAATTTGAGCCGTAGTTTTTTACCAGATGTTCTATTTTTATCATAGTGAGGTAATTCCTTTCATGGTTTTAGAAATTAGATACATTAAATTGTACCATATATATATAGATAAATTGTGAACGCTTTGTGTTTTTGCTTATTTTTTGTACTTTTTTATGAGTTTTTTGTTGTAAGTTCCACTTGAAAACTGCAAGCTTTTGTGATATTATTAACTTGTAATCCAAAAGAAGGAGAATTGATATGAAAAGAATTATTTCGCTTATTTTGGCTTGTATGATGATATTTGGTGCACTTGCGCTCAGTTCGTGCAGACCGATAGAACCGACGGGAGATAGCTCGCAGACTACCACGCAGGGAACGGCCGCGACCACCGCTCCGCAAGCCCCAGTGCCTGTTGATTCGCTGAACGGAAAGAACGCAAAGCAGCTATTTGAAAAATTCTTTAGCGACTACAAAAACTCTAAGAGCTTTGATCTTTCTATGAGTATGACGACCACCGAGGAGGGCGAGACGCTCACCGAGAATATCGAGATCAAGCTGACCGAAACCGAGATGTATATGGATATGTCTATGGATGGAACTGATATGAAGATCTGGTTGGTTGGCGGTGTCGTGTACGTTGATATGGGGGGAGAGAAATATAAATCGAGCAACGCAGATATAGGGGATATTTTGGGCGACGGCTTTATTGACGAGATTGTTTCAACTATTCCCATCGAGTTTCCCGAGGCTTATATGAAGAAGGTCGAGGCGGCGCAGATATATTCCCATAAGGGAGCTTACTATTTCTCGGTTTCTGTCACCGCTGCTGAAGCAGAGCAGATGGATCTTGGTGACGAGGGCTACGTTGAGACTATCTATTTCAATGCCGCAGGAGAGGTCACGAGGGTATTTGACAGGTCAATTGACGCTAAAAACACAATGACACTCAATCTTAACAGCTACGGCAAAAAGGTGACTATAACTCCTCCCGCTAATCCCGATTCATTTGTGGATCAGACTCCTCAGGCTTCGGCGGAGTATGCAACTTACGAGCAGCTTCGTGAGGTGCTGACGAGTGCTACGGCATATTCTGTTGTTTGGTACGATGATGAGCTTTATATGTCATACGAGACCGACGGAGAGGGAGAGCATATATTGGCTAACTGGGGAAGTAATGTATATGAGATATGGTATATCGATGGTCAATATTATCTTTCTCGCAATGGGGAAGCTCCTTTGGAGACATTGTCATTGAACGGCGAGGCATATTCGGCATATCAAGAGTCTCAAGGAATTAATAAAATCTTAGACGATCTTGAAGATGGGGGGAGTATAAACGATATTGCTACTGTAAATATGGGTGATAGCAAGAAAATGATGACCTTTGAATTTCATTATCCATCAGGAGATGAGTTTCTGGAAAATGTTATAATTTTTGTTTCAATTACTTATGATTGTGATTTTACAAATATCGATATCAGTATGAATACTCAATATAATGGTGAGCCTATTGGTACAACGAATTTTCATTTTAGCTCGATAAATTTAACCGATCTCAATATCACTGCGCCTGTTTAATAGGTAAAAAATTGAACGATTAGCCCTCCCGCCGTGTTTGTCACGGCGGGGGCGTGTTGTGTGTGGGGGTTATAAATTTGCCGGGAATCAGAACCCACATGTGCGTCAAAATAATCAGGGGGATATACTTAGCGCACGTACATCAAATTGCTTTGCAATTTGAGAGGGGCTCGATATTAAAGGAAGCTATCAAAAAGACCCGAGGGGAATCGCTCTTGAATTTTGCGAAGCATACGCGAAAACTTAAAATGTGAGCTTTGCAAAATTCTTCGGTCACCGTTCCAAAACCATTCACCGGATGGTTTTGTCACTGCGTTCGATTCCCCTCACTAAATTTCAGCAAAACGATAAAAAGGCGTACGCAAGTACGCCTTTTGTCATTTTGGTGGAGCATTCGGACTGAAATCCGAACCGATGTAACTTTCACTTCTTACTTCTTCACTATTACTTCTTACTTCAAAATTCTCGGGATCGTTCCCAGTGAAAAGTGAAGAGTGAAGAGGAAATAAGTAAAAATTCTCGGTCGCTACGCTCCCGAGAATTTTTGGTGGACCCGAGGGGAATCGAACCCCTGTCCGAAAACC
>JAZQWY010000149.1:0-7940 GCA_045632545.1 Eubacteriales bacterium
TGAAGGAAAAAATGGGGCATCTTGACGACGGTCTTATGAACGAGGTCAACAATGCCATAGCGGTCAGCTTTGGTCTTGGCGAGACTGTTGCCGTCGAGGAGACGGCGCGCGGAAGTGATACCGATATGGGCGGAATGCAGCCTGGTACGGTGACTGCATAGACGGAAAAGGTAAAATAATTGTAAAGAAAAGTCATCTTCCTTGATTTCAGGTTCGTTTTGTGGTAGAATGAGACGAACGGAGGAAGAAGGATGAAATACACAGAAAATTATAAGATAAAATGGCACGATACCGACGCCGCAAGACGCGTCCGTCCGTCAGAGGTGCTGGTATATATGCAGGAGACCGCTAATCTACAGGTGGATAATTCCGAGGGAAAGTCACTTGACAGCCTGAGGGATACTAAAAAATTAGCATTTATTCTCAGCAAGATAAAGCTTGTTTTTCACGCGCCGCTTCACGCATATGACGAGATAAGCGTGAATACCTGGACCTGCGAGAGCCGCGGATACAGCTTCAACAGATGCTTTGATATCCACAGAGATGGGGGGCTGATAGCAGAGGCAATATCCTTCTGGGCACTTCTTGACCTTGAAAGTAAGAGACTTGTGAGATGCGACAGCTTCTCGCTGGGGCTTGAGCCAGAGCCGCCACTTGATATAGTGGTGCCGAGAAGGATAAAACAGCCCGATTGTGAGACGAGCGTCCTCGGAACGCGCAAGATAAGATATTCCGATATAGATTACAATATGCATATGAACAACACTAAATATCCCGATATGCTGTGTGATTTTATGCCTATCGAGAAGGTGGGCGAGATAAAGGAGATGACCTTGGAGTTTCTCCACGAGTCGGCGCTTGGTGATACGCTGACATTTCACGGCTGTTATTCGGATAACAGATATTATTTCAAAACTGTAAACGAGAACGGTGATACCTGTCTTGTGGCAGAGGTAGTCGTTTAACTGAGAAGCGGTCAAGAGTCCCGAGACTCTTGACCGCTATTTTCTTGTTTTCTATTGACATTTAATGGGGAGTTTGCTATAATTATGGGCGAAAAATATGAGAGGAGTTTTTAACATGTCATATGAAAAACATAGCGGCTCGGTATCATTGAACATATGCTTTACTGCGATATTCGCGGCGCTTTGTTGCGTCTGCACTTTTATATCGGTTCCGCTACCTATAGGATACTTCAATCTCGGTGACGTTTTCGTATTGCTCTCGGCTTGGTTTCTTGGTCCTATCCTCGGTCCTGTGTCGGCGGGGGTGGGGACGGCGCTTGCCGATATACTTATGGGATTTGCTGTCTATGCACCTGCCACGCTCATAATAAAGGGACTTATGGCGCTTGTGGCGTTTTGGGTTTATAAATTGATGAAGCCGCTTTTCAAAAAAACAAGGCTTGACTTTATCCCACGCGCGGTATCCGCGATAGCGGGGGAGAGCATCATGGTTCTCGGATACTTTTTCTTTGAAGCAGTTATACTTAGTTACGGAATGGGCGCTGCGGCGAGTATCTTCGGTAACTGCCTGCAAGCAGTCGCGGGTACGGTAGGCTCTGTGGTTCTGGCAACGGCAATATATTCGTCAAAGCTCACAAAGAGATACTTTGATAAATAACAAAATCAATATAACCGAAGGGAGGAGTTAACTTCTCCCTTTTCTGATGATTTGTAATACGGGCGAACTGTGTTCGCCCGTAAGAAACTTTAGGCTTTAATATAACTTTTTCGGTGTGTCTATTAATCCCGTGAGGTAATCGAGCGACACGTTATAATACCGCGCAAGCGTAATAAAGTGGTGCATCGGAAGCTCACGCTTACCGCTTTCGTAGAGTTGATACTGCTGTCTTGAGATGTTCAATACAAGCGCTATGGTTTCCTGCTTTTTGTCGCTGTCCTCTCTAAGATCTCTGAGTCTTTGATAAATATACATCATTTTGCTCCATTCTAAAGTTGAAAACACAATCAACTTTTGTTAATTGCTACAATTATACCACAGCATTCAAATAAATGCTCGGCGAGCATTCAAACGAATGCTATAATATTTTTGTAAACTCCGATTGTTGGCAAAATAGTTTATACACAAACAAAAACGCAACCGTAAAATTACGGTTGCGTTTATTGTAGGGAAGGGTTTTCCCATGGTTAATATTGTTTTTTATTCGATAGATATGATGTAAGGATAAAGAGGTTGACCGCCGTCTATGACGTTTATCTCGGCAAATCTGTCAGCCTTCTCTTTGATAGGGGCGCAAGCCGCCTCGGCTTCCTCGGCTGTCACTCCTTCGCCGTAGAAAACGGTTATAAATGACTTGCCTGAGGCATTATCCGAAAGCTTTTCGAGACATTCCTTTGCGGTGTCGCAAACGCAGGATATACCGCTATTGAGAAGTCCAAGATACTGTCCATTTTCTATTTTCTCGCCGTCAAGTGTTGTGTCTCTGACCGCTTGAGTTACAGATATCGAGGTGACGTTCGAGATAGCCTCGTTCATCATAGCGATATTCTCCTCTGAGTCAGAATCGGGATCAAAGGATATCATAGCCGAGATTCCCTGAGGAACGCTCTTGGTGGGAAGGACTATGACGTTCTTATCCTTAACGAGCTTTGCCGCCTGTTCTGCAACCATATAGATGTTTTTGTTGTTGGGTAATATAAAGACGTGCTCACTGGGAGTTTTGTTTATTCCGTCGATTATATCCTGAGTGCTGGGGTTCATAGTCTGACCGCCCACGATTATCTGGTCAGCTCCGAGGTCGCGGAATATCTCCGAGATGCCATTACCCATACAAACGGTCACAAAGCCGTATTTTTTCTCTATAGGAGCTACCTCGGGTACAGACTCTGTCTCGGCGGGAGCTTCTATTATCTCTGTGTGCTGTTTTCTCATGTTTTCGACCTTGACTGTCACAAGCGCGCCGTATTCGAGCGCCTTCTCCATAACAAGACCCGGGTTGTTGGTGTGGATATGGAGCTTGATGATTTCGTCATCGTCGATGAATACCGCGCTGTCGCCAATCTCACAGATAAAACTGCCCAAATCAGTTGCAGTACCCTCGCCTTTGAAGTCATCGGATTTCTCAACTATGCACTCGGTGCAGTAGGTGAATTTTATATCCTCGCTGTTGAACTCGTTGAATACCACATTAGCGGTCTGGACGGTGGGGTTCTTCGCCAATATCGGATGTTCTTGGAGCGCCGCGAGCATTCCCGTGAGAATTACCACGAAGCCGTATCCGCCCGCGTCCACGAGATTTACCTCTTTAAGAACGGGGAGCTGTTCGGGTGTTCTCTCCAGCGCTTCCTCGGCAGTCCGCACGAGCTGTACGAAAAAGCCTGCGACGTCATTCTTATAATCGTCCTTTATCTCGTCAGCTTTTTCGGCACACTCCCTCATAATGGTGAGGATAGTTCCCTCTGTGGGCTTCATAACGGCTTTGTACGCCTCCTCGGTTCCTCGCTTAAACGCCGTGGCTACGTCGGGAGAGTCGGCGGTGTCAAGCCCCTTAAAGGATTTTGACATACCCCTGAAAAAGAGAGAAAGAATAGCTCCCGAGTTTCCTCTTGCCGCGCGGAGTGTCATATGCGACGCCTTCGAGGCACAGTCCGAGATAGTTCCGTCAAATTTGCTGAGCGTTTTTATTGTGCTCATGGTGAGCGACATATTTATTCCCGTGTCACCGTCGGGGACGGGGAATATGTTCATATTGTTTATAAGAGTTTTGTTGTTATCCAGAGCGTTTGCCGCGGATACCATCATGCTGAAAAAAGTCTCGCCGTTAATTACCATGTAAAATTACCTCTCAGTTCCAAGATAAAAGAGCGCTATAGTTCCGGGGCCCGAATGAGCGCCGATGACAGGTCCTACGTAGGACATCATCACAACAGGTGAGCCGAGCTCGGTCTTTACTCTGTCCGCGAGATATTTTGCGTCCTCCTCCGAGTCTCCGTGGCTGATAAATACCACCTGCTTTTCGGGTTCGATAGCCGTTTCCTTCATCTTGTCAAAGAGAGCGTCAAGCGAGGCTTTGCGTCCTCTCGCCTTGCTTACGTTGATAAGTCTGCCCTTGTTGTCCACGTGAAGCACGGGCTTTATGCTGAGCATACTTCCGACGATAGCGGTCGCGGCGTTCACGCGTCCGCCTCTCTTGAGGAAGAAAAGGTCGTCAACAGTAAACCAATGGCAAAGTTTCAGCTTGTTTTCCTCGATATAATCACGAACGCTTTCGATATCAGCGCCGTCATTCTTCATTTTTACCGCGTAATATACGAGCAAACCTTCTCCGAGAGAAGCCGCAAGTGTGTCTACGGCGTATATCTTTCTTTCAGGATATTTCTCAGAGAGCTCCTTAGCGGCAACAAAGCCTGCGTTGAAAGTGCCGCTGAGCCCCGAGGAAAATCCGATATAAAGTACGTCGTATCCCTGTGAGAGATATTTTTCAAATATCTCCGTGAATTTATCGATATTTACCGCAGATGTGGTAGCATTCTTCTTAGCTCTGAGTTTTGCGTAGAAATCCTTTATGTCAACGTCGCAATTTGCCTTTGAGCCTTCTCCGTCCATAAGAACGTCAAGTTGAAGATATATAAGCTCAGAGTCGTTTATTATCTCTTTTGTAAGGTCAGAGGACGAATCGGTTACAATAACGTACTTGTTCATGTTTTTTCTCCTAATCATTGTTTTTATTTAAGAGCTACGGTTGAAAAATAATGGTTTGCAAAAAACTCAAATGTGGTTCTCAAAACTATTATAAACCATATTTACAGCTTTGTCAATACCCTTTGTATTATTTTACCAGGTGGCGCTTTATTTTTTTCGACGTTGTCTTTTCAAATTCGGTCTCTCTCAGCTCGACCTGCATGATATGCTTGTATGTAGGAAGACTCTTATTGAGCTCTCCGATAAGCTTCTCGATAGTTTCCTTTTTGGTTTCAACTGTGGTATCTTCGGGGAATTTCGTGTCGTCGGGATAAACTATAGCCACGAGATTTATCTTTTCGGAATCTGCGGCGCGTCCAACGACGACAGCCTCGGCTATTTCCTCTATATTCGCGAGGTATTCCTCTATCTCCTCGGGGAATATATTTTTACCGTTCTCAAGAACGATGACGGTTTTTAGACGTCCCGTGATATACACGTATCCGTCATCGTCCATATATCCCATATCTCCCGTGCGGAACCAACCGTCTGCGGTGAAGGCTTCCTCGTTTGCCTCGGGGTTCTCGTAGTATCCGAGCATAACGTTGTCGCCCTTGACCTGTATCTCGCCCTCGGTAAAGCCCGCGGCGTTGGTCATATTGCCCTCAATGCGTACCTGACAGCATGGAACTGCGGGACCTACCGAGCCGTATTTTCTCGCGTAGTAGGGGGTAACGCAGGTAAGTGGAGCGCACTCGGTGATACCGAAGCCCTCGTATATAGAAATACCGAGATTATCAAAGAACTCTATCATTTTTGGATTGAGCGCTGCGCCGCCGCAGATTATCTTTTCAAGTCTGCCGCCAAACGCGTTGATAACGTCAGAGAAGAGCTCACGTCTCTTGTCTATGCCAACACTTAGTAAAGCGCGAGAGGCTCCGATACCTACCTTGAGCTTTTTATCTCTGCCCGACTTCTTTGCTTCCGCCCATATCTTCTTATACATCGTGTAGACAAAGAGAGGAACGAGCACAAGCCCCGTAGGCTTGAATATCTGGAAATTCTTCAGCACTCGGGTGAGACTGTCGTTGATGCAGATACGCATACCGTAATCGAGCCCCGCCAGCATACAGGCAAGCTCGTAGGTGTGATGTATGGGAAGAACCGATACGATAACGTCGTCGGGAGTGAACTCAACTGTCTCAGCGGCAGCCGTGACTACCGAGAATATATTCTTTTGGCTGAGCATTACGCGTTTGCTCGTTCCCGTAGTTCCCGAGGTAAAGAGCATTTCGGCAATCTGGTCTCTGTTCGTAACGGGTGGGAAGGAATATCCATTTTTCACCGAAGCCTCTCCATCCTCGCAGAGCTTTGTGAAGGAAACGGTATTCTCTCCCTCAAGCTCGGTCTCGGTTGGAGCTATGGCGATAAATTTCTTAAGTGTCTTATGATTTGACTTCGCGTTGTCAAATTTTCCGTTGAAGGTTGCCGAATAGATTATAGCCGTCGCTTCAACGCCCTCAAGGAAGCCCTCTATCTGTTCTATTTCAAGCTCTTTATCCATAGGAATGGCAACTCCGCCGCTTGCGAGTATACCCAGATATGACGCCATCCATTCAACAGAGGTCTCGCCTATGACAGCTATGCGCTCACCCGAGAGACCGAGAGTGTCGATACCCGCCGCAGTGCGCTTCACGCGCGCGGCAAAGTCCGCGTAGGTAACGTCGCAGATGTTTCTGTCCTTGTCAAAATAAGAGTAAGCCACTCTGTCTCCGTGCTTGGATATAACGTTATAGAAGTCCAAAACGTCGCGAACGCGCTCGTAATATCTCGGTGTTTTTGGTCTTTTGTGAACCTTCACAGGCTCGAATTTTTCAATTACTTCATTGTCCTTTTTTGAAAATTTGATCTTAGGTAAAGTCATAATATCCTCCGTAATATTTTCCAATACATTTTTTTAGAATTTTTCTTCGGCTTTTTTCAGATTGTCAGAAATAGTTTGAAACGTGTCATAGAAATTGTCGATCTGCTCCTGCGGTATCGCACCGCTGACAAAATCGTTTATATCAAGGATTATCCTACGCATCTCCGCGGCAATATTTTTTCCGTTTTCGGTTAGAACGTATTTTTGCCTGTAATTTAGCTTTAGCTGTGGGTCAGCGACAGATACGTAATCCTTTTGGAGAAGATCGCTTATCACACGGGATATCTGGGCCTTGTCGACGCTGCAAAGTCGGGCAAGCTCGGTTTTTGTAACTCCCTCGGAACGGTCTTGCAGAAAATATATGCAGGCTGTATGAGCGCTGCCGAGCCCGTATATGTCCATTTTTTTGCATTTTAGACGGGCAAGACTTTTCTGCGTATCACTCAAAAGGGTGGCAAACAGCATAAATCTGTCTTTTTCCAAACTTTTCTCCTTTCTTCAACAATAATATAAATTTTCACATACGTATACATAATATCACATTTTTGTTGAGTTGTCAACGATATTCTGATATATATAAATTTGTTTACAATTGATTTGTAGAAAATGAGAAAAAATATGGCGGTGTAGGGGCAAAAAATAGTTTTTTATTACGTGTTGACAAAATGAGAAAAAAATGTTATACTTTAGACGTAATAATAAAGTTCCCGAGTGACTGACGGAAAAATAGGGCAACCTATGTGGAGCCGGGGATGATTTAAGCCGACCGTCTGGGCAGTTTTGCGGAGAACAAAACTGCCCTTTTGTGTTTCCGCAGAGCCACCGTTGAATAGAAAAGTTTGGAGGTATTTATTATGCAGAGATTTGCTAAGGAATGGGAAAATTTTATAGAGGGCAAATGGTGTGATACAGTTGACGTCCGAGAGTTCATACAGAAGAACTACACTCCTTATATAGGCGACGAGAGCTTCCTTGAGGGACCGACTGACAGAACGCTCAGACTTCGCGCGGCTTTTGAGGAAAAGCTCAAAGAGGAAAGAGAAAAGGGCGGAGTTATAAGTATAGATACGCGTACGGTATCCTCGCTTACAAGCTATCCTGCGGCTTATCTTTCAAGGGAGGACGAGCTTATCGTCGGACTTCAGACGGGCGCACCTCTTGAGAGAGGCGTCAACCCCTTTGGCGGTATCAGAATGGCGAGAAGCGCTTGCCGCGCCTACGGCTACGAGCTCTCTGACGAGATAGAGAGAGAGTTCTACTATCGCACTACGCATAACGACGGCGTTTTCAGAGTATATACCGACAGTATGAGAGCTATGCGTCACGTGGGAATACTCACGGGTCTGCCCGATGCCTACGGCAGAGGAAGAAT
>JAZQWY010000150.1:0-8986 GCA_045632545.1 Eubacteriales bacterium
CTCGTCGGTGTTGTAACCGAAGGACTCGCTGGAAGCAGCCTTCATAGCCGCGTTGATGCCCTCAACTGTAACGTCCTTGCCCTTAACAACTGCAACGAGGATGGTTGTAGAACCTGTGCAGGTAGGAACTCTCTGAGCAGAACCTATAAGCTTTCCGTTGAGCTCGGGGATAACGAGACCGATTGCCTTAGCGGCACCGGTGGAGTTGGGAACGATGTTCTGAGCTCCTGCGCGTGCGCGGCGGAGATCACCCTTTCTGTGGGGACCGTCAAGGATCATCTGGTCACCTGTGTATGCGTGAACAGTGGTCATGATACCGCTCTGAATGGGAGCGTACTCGTTAAGAGCCTTAGCCATAGGAGCGAGACAGTTTGTTGTGCAGGATGCAGCGGAGATGATCTTGTCATCAGCTGTAAGAGTGTTCTCGTTAACGCTGAAAACAATAGTCTTAAGATCCTTTCCTGCGGGAGCGGAGATAACAACCTTCTTAGCACCTGCGTTGATGTGAGCCATAGACTTCTCTGTGGAGCAGTAGAATCCTGTGCACTCGAGAACAACGTCTACGCCAAGCTCACCCCAAGGGCAGTTAGCAGCGTCCTTTTCAGCATAGATCTTGAGAGTCTTGCCGTCAACTGTGATCGTTCCTGCCTCGTCATTAGCCTCAACGGTGTGTCCCATAGCAAGGTAATTACCCTGTGCTGTGTCATACTTGAGAAGGTGTGCGAGCATCTTAGGGCTGGTAAGGTCGTTGATAGCAACTACCTCATAACCCTCAGCGCCGAACATCTGTCTGAACGCGAGACGACCGATACGGCCAAAGCCGTTAATAGCAACTTTTACTGACATGGTAAAAATCCTCCATTTTTTATATAAAAATTTTTTTACATATTGGAAAAAACGCAAAAATACGCTTTCTCAATTAAATATTCTAACTCATTTTTTTCAAATATACAAGTGTTTTGATTAAAATTTATCAATTTTGTTAATTTGCACAATATTTGGAAGATTTAATGGAAATATATGATGTTTTTATTATAATTTATCCCTTTTTACCTTTTCGTAGGAGCTCGATTTTTTGAACTGACTCCGTTTTTGTTTCTCAACACACAAAAGAAATTCGGGTATACGCAAAATATTTTTTGCCCGTTTTGGTTGGAGTACCATTCTCCAAAGCCATTCCGCACCTATACTCTGTATAGCTTTTGGCGCTCTGCGCGTATCTCCCGCCCAGACGTCAATGCTTCCGCCAAGCCCCGCGCATATCTTTAGCGAGGGAATAGCAGAGTGATTGCTTTCTATCCACCTTTCCTGTTCGGGAAAACCAAAGCAGACGAAAAGAACATCAGGCGATAGAATTCTTATCTTTTCCACAATACGCTCATTTTCCATTCCGTCTTTATCAAAATATCCGTGATGTGTCCCGCAGACT
Organism: Eubacteriales bacterium; assembly: GCA_045632545.1. Lineage (GTDB taxonomy): Bacteria > Bacillota > Clostridia > Oscillospirales > CAG-272 > HGM12713. The sequence continues at coordinate 1,430 of JAZQWY010000150.1, forward strand.
GTGAGATGTGGATATTTCTCGGTGATCTTCTTCTCAGCCCGCTGAGCCACACCCTGCTTGCCGCCGAGGAGAAATATCCTGAGACCGCGGTAGTCCGCCTGCTTCAGTATAAACTCTCCGAGGTCTATTCCCGCTATTCTCTCTGGCAGGGGAGCGCCAAGCAGACGGGAAGCGAGGATTATGCCTATTCCGTCGGGAACTGTCAGCTCGGCTGAATTTATAAGTTCAGTCAGCTCCGCCGACCTATAAGCGCCAAGGACGATATCGGGGTTCGGCGTGAATACGCTCATATAGTTTCGTCTTTCCAGAGCGTCGGTTATTCTTTTTTCAGCGTCGCTTTTTCGAATATTTTCAAATTTTATTCCGAGGATATCTACGGTTTCCTTCATTATATAGTCTGTCCTTTTATCTTTTTTCTGTATTAAAAGCCTTTATCCCTCTTGACAATGGAGAAAGTATGCCTTATAATATATTATTATGGTAAATTAAAGCACGTTTTATTTCAGAAAGGACAAAAAATGGCAAACGATAAGAAGATGGTTGAGCAGATAACGGCTATGGACGTTGATTTCGCTCAGTGGTATACAGACGTTGTAAAAAAGGCGGAGCTCGTTGATTATTCGGGCGTTAAGGGGTGTATGATAATCCGCCCGTACGGATACGCGATATGGGAGAACATTCAGCACGACCTAGATCAGAGATTCAAAAGGCTCGGACACGAGAACGTTTATATGCCGATGTTTATTCCCGAAAGCCTGCTCCAGAAAGAAAAGGATCACGTTGAGGGATTTGCCCCTGAGTGCGCTATCGTCACTATTGGCGGACAGAATAAGCTAGCGGAACGCCTTGTTGTGCGTCCTACGTCTGAGACGCTGTTCTGCGACCACTATAAGAATATAATTCATTCCTACAGAGACCTTCCCAAGCTCTATAACCAGTGGTGTAACGTCGTGCGTTGGGAAAAGACCACAAGGCCCTTCCTCAGAACATCTGAGTTCTTATGGCAGGAGGGACACACTATGCACGAGAACGAGGAGGAGGCAAGGGAAGAGACACTCAGAATGCTTAAATGCTATGAGGATTTCTACCGCGAGACCTTGGCTATCCCAGCTGTTACGGGACGCAAGACCGAGAAGGAAAAATTCGCGGGCGCTATGGAGACCTATACCATAGAGCCCATGATGCACAACGGAGTTGCGCTTCAGGGAGGGACCTCGCACTATTTCGGAGACGGCTTCGCTAAAGCGTTCGATATTACCTTTACCGACCGTGAGAATAAGATAAGATATCCCCACCAGACCTCTTGGGGCGTGTCCACGAGAATGATAGGCGCTATTATTATGACGCACGGCGACGATAACGGACTTATACTTCCTCCAAAGATAGCTCCCATTCAGGTGGCTGTAATTCCCGTCGCTCAGCATAAAGAGGGCGTGCTTGAAAAGGCAGGTGAGATAAAGTCGCTTCTCTCGGAGAAGTTCAGAGTTAAGCTTGATGACAGCGATAACTCCACGGGATGGAAGTTCAGTCAGTACGAGATGAAGGGCGTTCCCGTGCGCCTTGAGCTCGGTCCCCGTGATATCGAGAATAACTGCTGTGTGCTCGTTAGCCGCGTAAGTCGAGAAAAGACAGTGGTATCTCTTGATAATATTGTGAAAGAAGTCGAGGCTGCCCTCCAGAGAGTTCACGACGAGCTTTACGCGAGAGCAGAGAAGAACCTCGCCGAGAAAACTAGCGTGGCTCACGACTATGACGAGTTTCTTGACATCGCGCAAAACCGTCCCGGCTTTATCAAGGCTATGTGGTGCGGCGATTCCGAGTGCGAGGATAAGCTGAAGGACGTTACGGGAGGAGTAAAATCCCGTTGTATTCCTTTCGTTGAGGATAATATTTCCGACAGATGCGTATGTTGCGGTAAGCCCGCCAAGCATATGGTCGTTTGGGGAAGACAGTATTAATTTTTGAATCATAGCGGCGGGGGAAGTAACCTTTTGGAAAAGTCAACTTCCCCCGCGCGGTGTTTTATTGTTTGGAGGCAGAATGAGAGGTATCGGGATATTTCTTAAAAATAAAATAAAAAGCGTAGACCCGATACTGTTCGGGGCGACGGTGTTTCTGTCTTTGATGAGCCTTTTGACTATCCTCGGGGCGGTGGACAACTTCGGAAGAAGTAAGCTCAAAATGCAGATAGCTATGACGCTTCTCGGGCTTATAATGATGTTCGTCATCGCAAATCTCGATTACAAATTTTTCGTTGACCGCTTTTGCGTTATAATGGTTGTGGCATCAGCCGCATTGCTGATACTGACATTACTTGTCGGTAAAAGCGGAGAAAATATGGATACCGCCAATAAGAGCTGGCTGAGACTTTGGCCAAGCGGACCGATGATACAGCCGTCGGAGTTTATTAAATTCACCTTCGTGTGTACCTTTGCGAAGCATCTGGAAACGGTAAAGGATAAGGTGAATAAGCCGCTTACCCTGCTTGGACTTATAGCACACGCGGGCGTGATAGTCGGGCTTATACTTCTGTCGGGCGACCTTGGGGTGTCGCTTGTCTATATGGGTATCATCGTCGTTATGCTTTTCTGCGCGGGTGTGTCGCTGTGGTATTTTCTTGGCGCGGCAGCGCTGTTGACGTTAGCCTTTCCGTTTTTGTGGAGCTTTCTCGCGCCTTATCAGCAGGACAGAATAATATACGGCTTCAAGCCGGAGCTCGACCCGTTCGGGTACGGTATGCAACCACTGATGAGCGTTGAGGCGATATCCCGCGGCGGACTTTTCGGCGAGGGCCTTTTCGGCGGAAGTGTTTATGAGGAGCTGGCGGCATCACACACAGACTTTATATTTGCCACCGTGTGCGAGAAATTCGGATTCCTCGGTGGAGCGCTCGTGATAGCGGCGATAGCCGTTATAGTAGTTAGACTTATCCTTATCGCGCTGAATTGCTCGGATACCTCGGGCAGACTTATATGCTGCGGAATATCCGCGATATTTATTTTGCAAACACTTGAAAATATCGGAATGTGTATGGCGCTCATTCCCGTCGTCGGTATTACTCTGCCGTTTATGAGCGCTGGAGGCTCGTCGATGCTTGCGCTATATATGATAGTCGGACTTGCCCACAGCGTGAGAGCGCGGGAGCGCAGACTGTATTTCAGAGGAAGTCTTTGAAAATTTTCGAGGTGAGTAATAATACGGAGCTTTCCTAAATATAATTCAATAGAATTATGTAACGGAGGGAAGTTCTCAATGTTTATTTACTCATTGCGCGCAAGCACGTTGAAATTTTTTGCGGTAGTATGTGTGGCGCTGGTGACGCTTATAACGCTTATCGCCTTTGTTCCTACATACGGAGAATCCGCGGTGGACAAAACGGTCTCCAAGGATGCGGAGATCAATTATGACAAGATAAAGACAAACGAGGACAGAATAGAGTTCCTTTCTCAGTTTGGCTGGGAGGTAAAGCCCGAGGCGGTGACCGCTACCGAGGTGACTATCCCCTCGGAGTTTGATAAGGTATTCACGGGATATAATGAGATACAGAAAAGACAGGGGCTTGACCTGTCCAAGTATAAGAAAAAGAACGTGATGCGATATACATACGAGGTCACGAATTATAAGGACTTTGAGGGAACGGTATACGCTAATGTAATCGTATATCGCAATAAGGTCATCGGCGGTGATATCTGCTCAGCCGATGTGACGGGATTTATCCACGGATTTGAGAAATAAAATAGTTATGACAAAGCGGAGCTTAGCACTTAAAGCTCCGCTTTTTATGATTTTGTCACTTTGTTACCGTAAATCGGTTAAAAAATTTTTTATTAGATATTGACAATTTTATTGGGATATGATATCATTATTGATAAGTAGTAGCAGTTCGTTGCTTAAAAATTAATACAAGGAGAAAAACAATGAAAAAAACACTATCATTATTTCTTGCAGTTGTTATGGTTGCGATGATGATTCCGTTTGCGACTTTAACCACTGTGGCTGATGATTTCACGTCCTATACTCAGGACTTCACGGCGTGGGGCGCAGCAAATGCAAATTCATCGCCGCAAGGTACACTTACTTTGCCCGAAGGCTATCTTACCAGTGGAACAACGGGAGATAACTGGAACAATGCCATTTTGAGCGACGGTTTTCACATCGCGGGAAACAGTGTTTTGGTAATGGCAAAAGATGCGGGAACAGATACGGCTCGTGTTGTAAAGGTAACTCTTAACACAAGTCTTCTTTTCGCAGGTGTTTATATTGGCTCCACAGGGGTTGATAACGAAGGAAATGTTGTAGTTCCTGCCGCTGGCGTTGCTTTGACAACCGGAACATATTCTGCGAACCGCAATGTATACTTTAGCTATATGGGAGGTCCGAAGAACGATGCAGCGTTCTGGTCGGGCTCTAATTCGGATGCTGATAACGGCGGAAATTTCGATTTCGGCGGTTATGCTACTACCATCTATAAGAATGGTGATACCAATACAAATATAGGATATGCAGGACTTAAGGAAGATTCCGCTTATCAGACCGCGGCTCAAACAGGTAAAGATTTTAATATTTACCTTGAGATCGGCGCAGATAACGTGCTTGACTACGTTCACGTAGAATACGAGGGAGGACAGAACTGGTATACCTTTGTTCCAAGAGCAGATAAAACCTTCAAAGGTGGTCTTTTCTTTGAAAACAACGGTTGGGACAACAACACTGAGTTTACCGTTAAGAGTGTAAAGGTCACTAAAGGCACATTTGCACAGAAGGACACGGCTGAGGCTATTATCAACGATGATATGTCGACTTGGGGAGCGAACGGTAATTTGACGGACCTTGTTCTTCCCGAAGGTTGGGGTCATGCGAATGCACACTCTAACAGAGGTATGGGCTCTACCGTAGATGCTCACGGTGTTACCATAACGGGTAACGAGGGTATCTATACCACCGCTAATATAGGTGAGGGTACAAACCGCGTTGTGTCTGTTAAGTTTAACACTATGTACAAGTATTCGCGTCTGTACATAGGCTTCGGTGGTCCGTATAACCGCTACAGTACAGCAAATACTGCTCAATGCGTAGGTCTGTTTTTCGTAGGAGGACCTAATAACAGATACGTGTTTAACACTGCGGCAAGTAGAGCAGGTAAAGAGATCTTGCAGGTAGCTGATACATACTCCACAGAGGTTAAGTATAACGGTGAGGTGGTTACTGCAGACTCGCCTAACCATCCTTACAATGCGCTTCAGAACGATGGTATTTTGGGTAAGGATATGATCCTTTCCATAGAAATCGTTGATGATGTCGTTAGTATGGTTTATCTCCAGTGCGGACAGGATGTATGGTCGTTTACACCTGCCAAAACTCTCAGTGCTAAAGGTTGCATCAGTATTTGGGACTGTAACTGGGGAACTGATAACCAGGTTGCTATCAAGTCTGTTTCTGTAACCGCAGGTTCCTTCACTAAGTCAGCGACTGAAGAGGATATCGTTGCCGCAGGTAAGGCTACTCTCGAAACGGTTAATGAAGAGACGGGTGTCAGCTTCACAACGAAGATGTCCGCAGCGGACCTTCAGCACATCGTTGATGTGTATGAGCTCGGACTCTTTACAAAGGTTCAGGTTGGAACACTCATCACTACTAAGGAATGGGTAGATGCGGCAGGTGATGTTACCTTTGAGGCTCTTGATGCCGTTAAGGGTGAAGATGACACGGCATACCTCGACATTGTATCTGACTTTTGCGATTTGTGTGATGTAAATACCTTCGCTAGTACTGTTTACACAGACAATACTGAACTTGAATATTATGCCGTTGGTTATATGAAAGTTACGTTGCACGGCGGCAAGGTAGTACTTACTTTCTACACCGACGTGACTACGGCTACTCTCGCTTCGCTTGCGTAAGTTCAATTTTAGTGAGTGATAAACATAATGAAGAAAAAATACCCCGCGGGGTTCGGCTTTGCCGAGCCCCGCGGGGACTTATTTGTTCGTTATTGCGTTTTTACAATAATTATCTATTTACATACAAAAAAAGATATGATATAATAAAAAATGTAAGATGATATGTGAGGGAAGCTATGGACAGGTTTGTGTTAAAAAGTGAATATAAACCGACAGGTGATCAGCCGGAAGCGATAGATGCGCTTGTGGAGGGCATAGAGCAGGGCGAGAGAATGCAGACCCTGCTTGGCGTTACAGGCTCGGGCAAGACCTTTACTATGGCGAACGTGATAGCGAGGGTAAACAGACCAACGCTCGTTCTCGCCCATAATAAGATATTGGCGGCTCAGCTTTGCAGTGAGTTCAGAGAATTTTTCCCCGATAACGCGGTAGAATATTTCGTATCATATTACGATTACTATCAGCCCGAGGCGTATATCCCTGGTAAGGATATGTATATAGAAAAGGACGCGATGGTAAACGATGAGATAGATATGCTTCGCCACAGCGCCACCTCGGCTCTTTTTGAGCGCAGAGACGTGATAATAGTCGCCAGCGTTTCCTGCATATATTCGCTCGGCGATCCCGAGGAATATAAAAGACTTGTATTGGCGCTCCGTCCCGGAATGTATATGAGCCGTGACGAGCTTATACGCCGTCTTGTGGCGATAAGCTACGACAGAAACGATATATCTCTTGAGCGCGATAAGTTCAGGGTAAGGGGGGATACCGTTGAGATAATCCCCGCGAGTATGAACGATAAGGCGCTCAGAGTGGAGTTTTTTGGTGACGAGATAGACAGAGTTTCCGAGATAAATATAGTCACGGGTGAGATGCTCAGAACGCTCTCCTACGCCGCAGTCTATCCCGCGACGCACTACGCCGTGTCAGACGATAAAAAAGAGAATGCGCTTCGCGAGATAATGCAGGAAATGACAGAGAGAGTGGAGTTCTTCCGTTCACAGGGCAGACTTATCGAGGCGCAGAGGATAGAGGAGCGCGTGAAATACGATATGGAGATGCTCCGCGAGGTCGGTTTTTGCTCAGGTGTCGAGAACTATTCAAGAGTACTTGCGGGAAGACCTGCGGGATCTACGCCTCACACACTGCTTGATTATTTTCCCGAGGACTATATACTGTTTGTGGACGAGTCTCACGTCAGCCTACCTCAGGTCAGAGGTATGAGTGGGGGAGACACGGCGAGAAAGAAAAATCTTGTGGAATACGGCTTTCGTCTTCCGTCGGCGTTCGATAACCGCCCGTTGTTTTTTGAGGAGTTTGAGTCGAAGATAAATCAGGCAGTATTCGTAAGCGCCACGCCTGGGGACTTTGAGCAGGAAAATTCCTCTCGCACTGTGGAGCAAATAATTCGTCCCACTGGGCTCGTTGACCCCGAGGTGGAGGTCAGACCTGTGGAGGGACAGGTCGACGACCTCATGGGTGAGATAAAGCTGAGGGCGGCGAAAAACGAGCGCGTGCTCGTGACCACGCTTACAAAAAAAATGGCGGAGGACCTGACTGAATACCTTGGAAACAACGGTATCAAGGTCAGATATATTCACTTCAACGTAGATACTATGGAGCGAATGGAAATAATCCGCGACCTGCGACTTGGCGC
>JAZQWY010000151.1:0-17561 GCA_045632545.1 Eubacteriales bacterium
ATAAGCACATCTGCGTTGCAGATGTGCTTATTTGTATAAATTATTTTGCTTTTTTCGTGAATAGAACGTTCATTAAAACGTATATTGCCACGAGCAGCGCTACGCTTATGGCGAGAATGGCGTACATCGCTGAGACGCTGACCTGTTTATCAAAGAAATAAAGATTGCAGTCGATAGAGTCCTTGATAGACTCAACGACCTCGGCGGGGAGGTTGTGCTTCTCCATTTCTTCAAATACACCGCGCATCGCGTGGTTGCGGAGCAGGGCAGTGCCGTAGGTTCCGGGCATGAAGGAAATTACCTTCTGAAGTCCCTCGTTGAACTGCGATATCGGCATATAAGCTCCGCAGATAAATCCGTATCCCGCGCTTACTACCGAGCCCACCGCCGATATCTGCCCCTGAGTTGAGAGGAAAAAGTTGATTATCGAGGAGAGCGCCGTGCCGAACATCACCAGCAGGAAGATGTCAAGTGATATAAGCAGAATGTCGGTTGCCGTCATATACCATCCGACATTTGCAAGATATATAAACGCCGCGCCCGAGGCTATGACGCAGATGATGAGCGTGGAAATGAGAGTTGAGACGTAATAACCAAGAGCCAGAGTTGAGGATTTTACGGGAGAGACAGTCAGGTCACCTCTTGTGCCGTTGGATTTATCCTGAACCATAAGCATATTCGAGCAGAACGCCACGGTTATACAGCATACAGCCAGAAGCGAGGAGAAAAGCTGACCTCCCACCGCGCCGTCTATTACCTCGTCGGGGATATGAAATCCCGCGGGCAGCGACATAGCAAAGCTGTCGCGGTAGACCTTGGCGAGAAAGGTGGCGTAAAGCACGAGTAGTATTATAGGCGTAATAAGAGAGGTGAAGAACATTCCCTTGTCCTTGAAGAATAGCTTTGAATTTCTGCGTATCAGAGCTGTAAGCGTTCTCATTTGCCCCTACCCCCTTTCTTGTCCTCGGCGGCTTCTTCATTGTCAAGTAGTTTACCTGTCGCCGAGAGGAAAACGTCGTCCATTTTTCCTTTTATTATCTCGTAATCCTTAAATACCTCGGGGTGCTTTACGATAAGCTCGGTAGCCACCGAGGTGTTGGGTACGGATATTCTGAACGCTCCGCCCAGCGTCTCGTAGGGAACGCCGAGGAGCTTTATCTGTTCCTCGTCCGAATTGTATATAGTTATAAAATCTCCCGTGAACTGATTTTTTAGCTCCAGCGGAGTGCCCTGAGCCGCTATAAGACCGCCGTCAAGAATAACCACGTAGTCGGCGTCAGCCGCCTCCTCCATATAATGCGTGGTGAGAAATACCGTCATATCTTCGTCGCGACGCAGTCTTTCTATCGCCTGCCATACGGTCCTTCTCGTTTGCGGGTCAAGACCTGTGGTAGGCTCGTCGAGAATGAGTATTTTCGGCTTGTGAAGTAGCGCGCGGGCAATATCTATCCTTCGGCGTTGACCGCCCGAGAGCTTACCCACAGTTCGCTTGAGCAGAGGTGTGAGGTCGAGAAGGGAAGAAAGCTCCGCGAGCCTTGTCTCAAATTCCTTTCCGTAGATGCCGTAGAGAGCCGCGCGGCTTATCAGATTATCTTTAACTGTGAGAGCTTTGTCGAGCACGCAATTTTGGAATACCACCCCGATATCCGAGCGTATTCTGTCGCCGTTACAGTCAAGGTCAGCGCCGTTGACGGTGACCTTGCCCGCGTCCTTCGCGAGTTGACCGCAGATTATCGATATGGTCGTGCTTTTTCCCGCACCGTTAACGCCGAGAAAAGCGAATAGCTCTCCGCGTTTTACTCGGAAGCTGATGTTTCGGACTGCCTTTATATCGCCAAAGCTCTTTGACAGACCGTTTATCTCGATTATATTGTCTTTATTGTTCATGTTAAAGTCCTTGTCATTTCTTTCTCTTTTTTACCGCTTCGGCAAGCAGAAATTCTATCTGTCCGTTTATTGAGCGAAAGTCATCCTCAGCCCATGAGGCGATGTCGTTCCAAAGAGTAGGGGAGAGGCGCAAAAGTATCTGTTTCTTGGCGTTATCACGGATTTTGAGAGATTTTTCACGTTCGATTATCTCCGTCTCAAGCGCCTTGATGCGTTCCAGCCTTTCTTTAAGCTGCATCTCGCGCTTTTCGGCGTTGTTGATATCCATTATTACTCCTGCTTTCCTTTATTGATACAGCGTACCGCTGTTTACAACGGGCTGAGCGTCTTTATTGCCGCAGAGAACTACCAAGAGGTTGGATACCATAGCCGCTTTTCTCTCGTCGTCAAGTACGACCACGTTGTCCTCGCTCAGCTTGTCGATAGCCATCTTCACCATTCCCACAGCGCCGTCAACTATCTTCTGGCGGGCGGCGATTATAGCGGCAGCCTGCTGACGCTGAAGCATAGCGGCGGCTATCTCCTCCGAGTAAGCAAGATGAGTGATACGGACTTCCTCAATAGTAAGCCCCGCATCGCGCACTCTGTCCTGAAGCTCGTTCTTCATATTGTCGGCTATCTCAAGCGCGCTGCCTCTGAGCGATTTCTCTCCCTTAGATCCGTCCTCATCGTCATCTTCATCAAATATGTCGTAGGGGTACAGACGAGCAGTGTTTCTTACTATGGAATCGGTTTGAATACTGAGATATTCTTTGTAATTTTCAACGGCAAACACTGCCTGAGTTGGGTCTGTAACTCTCCATATGACGATAGCGCCGATAACGATAGGATTGCCAAGAACGTCATTTACTTTCTGCTTATCGTTGCTGAGTGTTTGCGTTTTTAGCGACACCGAACGGCGTTTCACGCCGAGGGAAACCGAAAGGTTTTGCTCCTGAGGTGTGCTTTTTGTCTTGACAGCCATCTCGTTATCTTTTGAGGGGTCTGTGGGGGCTATTGCTGTGCTGAAGGGATTGATGTAATAGAATCCCGACTTGCTGATAGTGCCGTGGTATTTTCCGAAAAGCGTGAATATCTTCGCCTCATTGGGCTGAACGACCTTGAGCCCCGCGAACATTATTGAGAATACAGTAAGACCTATAAGACTTGAGATAAGCATTACGATAGAGGGAACGACGAAGCGCTCAACGTAGATAGAGCCTACCACGATAAGTCCTACGCAGGCAAGACAGCCTAATATCAGTCCGAGTAGGACAAGTATTCCGTTTGCCGCTTTCAGCTCTTTAGCGGTTATCTTTTTTAGTTCCATAAAAACTCCTCCTAGTGTATTATTATGATATTAAAATGATATCATGTTTTGGCGGTGCTGTCAATAGTTTTTTCAAAAAATCTTGACAATTTGCAATATTAGTGGTTCTTCACTTCAAAAAACTAAAGGAGACAAGATAAAAAGGGACCCTTGAGTGCCAGAACACTTCCGGTATGCCGTGCGGCTGTATCAATCGCGCTGTCATTGAGTGATTTATTCTCGCCTTGTCGTTCTCGTCATCACCAAATATATCGTAATAGTAGAGCCTTTCGGGTGTTTCTTGCGATAGGATTTGTATGAATACTGAGGTGTTTCTCAAATTAAAATTGTGTTGGAAACCGCACGTTTTAAGTGAGGTTTCCAACACAATTTGCTTAAAAAATATCTAAATCGATTTGCAATCCAATCTCATCTATATCGATGGATTCAATACCGAGCTTGTACGCAGGAGAATCTGCTCTCAAACGGTAATCACGGTTAGCGGCATCTACGAACAGCGGGTCAGCACAAATGCTGTGTGCATCGTATCGGTTGACGTTCTGCTCACTGCATTGCCATTCATCCAGTGAGAGCAACTGATCTCCTGCCCGAATTTGCGCCGCGCCGACTGCGTTGAAGTAGATGTTTTCATCCATCTCGCGAAGGGACATCAGGGAAGGGATGCCCGCGGGATTTTTCTCGCCCGCGAAGTATAGCATGATGCGGTCGCCGGGGCCTTCCTCGATCATGCGTCCATCATCAAGCAAGGTCCCATGTGCGTTTGCGTACACGATATTGTGCTTGAAAACAGACCCGCCCGCTGGGCAAACATAGGGACCGATATCCGCGGCCCCACTCTTTGCGTAGCTCACGTCGAAAATATTGTTGACTACATAGTTATCAATGCTCTTAATCATGGTTCCCGCATTGACGGTTACAGCGTTCTCATCATAGACGATATTATACGTTACCTTGGTGTGATGGGTAGCATCGTCCAAAAAGATGCTGTGTCCACGCCAGTCTTTCGTGTGGACTCCACGGTAGGCGTTGTAGACCACATTGTGGTCGATGTGGTTGTCACGACCGATGCCCCAACCTTCGATACCTCCGCCGTCTCCTGATCGCATACCCGTGTTGTATATGCGGTTGTAGGCGATGTAGTTGCCGGTTGTCTGATTATACTTCCAATGATCCTCAAACGGAACATCCACCATTCCATTGGCAGGGAAGTGCTCGTAGCAGACGCCCTTCATAGAGATGCCGTAGCGGGGAACGTTGGAAATATCGTTGTGTACGATACGGTTTTCTCCGCTATTCATAAGATAGATGCCCGAGCCGTGTCCCACGAAGTTGCCGACGTTGTAGATACGGTTGTTGGAAATGGTGTTGTATTTGTTGCAGTAGTTCAGACTTCCGGGATTCTCACCGATGAGAAACATTCCTGCATACCCCGTGTCTTGGATTTGATTTCCGTAGACCATGTTATGTTGGCAATATCCCTTGAGCACCACCGCCATATAGCCGGCGTTAGTCATTCGACAACGCTCCACCGTGACGGCTTCGGCATTGTGCAGACAGACCAATCCCGTCAGATTGGTGTCGTATTCACCGATCACATCATTCGGGCGGGCGTGAGCTACCAGATTCTCCCCAAAAGCGTTCATTTCAAGGTGGAAACCGCGGATCACGATGTTCTTAACGGGTTGCCCCTCGACTCCCTCTACTAGGAAAATATGGTCAGCAGTTCCGACTACGATCTCGCACTCGGCTATTTTTTCCGGCTCGGCAGGCATATAGTAGAGCGTGGACCCTTCCATAGCCCACTCTCCCGCTTCATCAATGTACTCTCGCGCGCCCTGTAAATATCTGATGCGGCCGCTCCAGGCGCACTTGGGGTAGTCAGTTGTGATTTGTTCACCGTTCAGCTCGTGAATCTTAAGGACCTCACCGAACCAGCTGGTGTTACTGCCACAAACCGCTTGCAGATGAGACGGGTCGCGGACCGCTTTGTTCTTCCAATTCTGCTCCCTGGCATTGGGGAGCCAAACACCGTCACAGTACATGGCGTAGATGGCGGGAAACCCGGTTACATCCGCCTCAAATATACCATCGCCGTCATCGTCATGCCATCCCGAAACGGGTACGCCACCGACGAAACGAACCGTTTCGTCTTTGTAATTAGAATAAATGACCCGATACACGGGATCGTAGTCGTCCACACCGATTACAATGGGCTCTCGTAGGTAGTAGGTTCCGCCACGGACGAGGATACGAACATCACCGCGCAAACCGCCGTCCTTTATGAGTGTCCGTATGGCACTCTGTGCAGCACCGACGGTGGCGTAGGGATTGGTCAAGGTTCCGTCACCGCGCTCGTCCGAGCCGTCTGACGCTACGAAAAATTCAGCCTGTAGCGAGGCTTTATTGAATGCTTTTTGATTGTATGTGTTTTCCATATACGTTTCCTCCCTGATATCAGTTTGAACAGTAAAGTATTCCATTCGCTGCTTTCAATTATTTAGCGGTTATTTTTTGAGTTTCATAAAAAATCCTATTGGTAAATTTTAGCATATCATCGTTTCGTTAAAATGCTACCATATTGAGAGGTTTATGTCAATAGTTTTTCTAAAAATCATTGACAATTGGGGATATTAGTCGTATAATACCTCTCAGTGAGTTCGAGACCTTCCTCACTTTAATAAAAACTAAAGGAGACAAAAAATGAAAAGAGAAACCTTGAGTGCCAGAACGCTTCTGGTATGTCGCGCGGCTGTTATCGCCGCAATCTACGTAGTGCTGACGCTGTTTGCATCTATGCTGGGGCTTTCCTCGTGGGCGATACAGGTCAGGTTTTCGGAAATGCTATGTATCCTTCCAATGTTCACACCTGCTGCCATTCCGGGGCTTACCGTCGGTTGCCTTTGCGCCAATCTTTTGTGTGGCTCTATATGGCAGGACGTGGTGTTTGGAACATTTGCCACGCTCGTCGGGGCGGTTGGGACCTACGCTTTGAGGAGATTTAAGTGGTTAGCTCCAATACCGCCTATGGTGGCGAACACCGTGATAGTTCCGTTTGTTTTGGCGTATGGCTATAAATTTGAAGGAGCGCTGCCTTGTTTTATGCTTACGGTAGGTATAGGCGAGGTAATCTCGGTTTATATACTTGGATTACTGTTATACCATGCGTTGGAGAATAAAAAGCTGTTTTGAGTGAGATATCATTCGTTGGTACAAAAAATTAAAAGAATAAATCCCCGCCCGACACCATTTTCTTGTTTCAAGAATAAAACGGGCGGGGATTTTTTATAAAAATCCCATTTCGATAAGAAAAGCAAATATTCCCTCGTGTTACTCTCCTCTTCCTCGGAAACACTTATATGGAAGTCAAATTCCGAGGTGCAAAAATGAACACGATAGCAGAAAACGCGAAAAAGATATACCCCCGAGCAGGGAAGGCTGTCATCAGAGACGCGGCGCTTTTCGCCGTTGGCGGGACGGGATATTATCTCGCCGAGGTACTTTTCAGAGGTTATTCTCATTGGAGCATGGCTCTGTGCGGTGGGGTGTGTCTGACGTTGATATTTCATATCAATAAGAAAATGTCAGGCAAAAAGATACTGCTCCGCGCGCTAGCGGGCGCGGGAATGATAACCGCGGTTGAGCTCGCCTGCGGCTGTATCGTCAACCTCGCACTTGGTTGGGAGGTCTGGGATTATTCCCATATGCCAATGAATATTCTTGGACAGATATGTCTGCCGTTCACCTTGCTTTGGTTTTGTGTGTGCATACCCGTATGCGCCGTTTGCGGTAAGGTGTGCGGACGCAAAGACCGCAGAGAATGATTTCTCTGCGGTCTTTGCGTTAAAATTCCATACATCTCAATATCTCAAGACGTATCTTATCGGTGAAGGAATATCTTCCCGAGATGAGCAACACCTCGTCGGCGGAAAGCTCAAAGAGCATATGCTTCGCCGCGGATTTCGGCGTGGCGAATACAATAGGCGCGGGCGCATCGGAGATTTTGTCGGTTGGCGCGTTGTCGGTGCCCTTCAAGGTATAGATATGCGTTACCTTGTATCCGCGCGCACGGAGCATATCAAGGTATTTTCTAATAAGAGCCTCGTCATAGGGCAGACAGAGCTTCAGCCGCCGTCCCGTTATCTCGGAAAAATCAAAGAGCGACTCGCATACCGTCTCCACCGCCTCATGCTTGTATGTGCTGTCCGCGATTATGGTTGGATTTGCCGATATGACCTCAAAGCGCGAGCGTATCTTTACCTCCGCGATTCCCGATTTTTCCGCTTCCGCGGATATCTTATATCCGCTTCGTCTGAGCGCTTTTAGCGTTTCTATGACGGTTATCGCGTTCGTGGTCTGGAATCTGCCGCATAGGCCCAGCTTATATTCCTCGTCGTTATATACGAAGGTAGTTCCGATAAGTGAGAGCTGTTTCACGGTAAGCGATGATTTTATGGGTACTGAAAGTCGGCAGTTTATAGCCGCGCAGGTGTCGGCGATTATCTTGTACGCGTAGGAATCCTGAGGTGTGCTTATCACCTCGTTAGTCCCTCTGCGGATATACGCGCCTATTTTTGATATCTGCTTCTTGTCATTGCTCGGAATTGTTCCGCATATCATGGCCGCAAAGGGCGGACGAAGAAACAGGGAAGGGTCGGTGTCGTTGTGGGCACTCTCGATTATACAAATATTACAGCTTCGGGATTTGTAAAAGAAAAGAGCCGCGAGAAGCAATATCTCGCCCTTTGTTGCTTCCATGGACTGCTCTCCGCTTATCAGCGAGGGTGGAATGTCACCGTATTCCTCGGGCAGAGCGCCGTCCGTTCCCACAGACGCTCTTGCCGCCTCCACGTTCAGCTTCATCGTGTGGCAGGCGTCTGCTACTGCGCTTACGGTTTCGGTCAGCTCGGCGACCGAAAGCGGTACGGTGTTGTGGCGTATATTTTCTTTCGTGTCGGAAAGCTCCGACATATTGAGGGTACACACGTTGTATCCCGATTTTGTGAGCACCGACGATAGCATAGCCGAGCAGATAGTCTTGCCGTTACTGCCCGCGAGATGGATATAATTCAGCCGCTTATGCGGCTCGCCTAAAAGATGCGACAGATAAGAGATACGGTCGTGAGAATATTTCCCGACAGTCTCTTTCGGCGCACAGGAGATATATTTTACAGCATTATGGTAAGTCATCTTATTCCTCTGTTTTATTGCTTAGTTTCCAAGTAGGAATTTCCTTGCCGTCTCATATTCCGCACGTGCTTTAAGAGCCGAGGGGGAATCTGCCCTGAAGCCCTTTATTTTTATCGCGCGAAGCATAATATTCTTAGGCGCATCCTCTACCAGTTCAAGCGCGGCGGTGCGGTATCCGTTTGCTTCAAGAAGCTTGAGACGCAGAGCGTCGGTTGCCGCGTCGCAGAATTTCTGTCTGAGCATAGAGTGCTCGGCTATAAAGGAGAGAGTGGGGCAGTTGAGCGTATGATTAAGCTCGTGATGACAGCAGGGAGTTGAAAGTATCACCTTCGCTCCCCATTTCATAGCCTTGTCGAGAACGATATCGGTTGCGGTATCACAGGCGTGGAGCGACACCACAAGGTCGGGTATATCATCGGTGACAAACTCGTTTATGTCTCCGCATACAAAGCTAAGTCCTTCAAAATTCAGCTTTTGCGCTACCTCGGAGCAGTACTTTACAACGTCGGGTTTGAGATCCACCCCCGTCATTTTCACCTTGTATCCGAGAACATTCGCAAAGTAATGATAGACCGCGAAGGAGAGATAGCTCTTTCCGCAGCAGAGGTCGCATATAGTTATCTCGCCGCGTGGGAGATTGCCCTCAACGTCGCGTATCATCTCAACAAATCTGTTTATCTGGCGAAATTTAAGCTGTTTTTTGTCATATATCCTTCCGTTTGCGTCGGATATTCCGAGGAGCTTCAAAAAGTCCTCCGAGCCGTCAAGTATATGCTTTTTCGTGATGTTGTTTTTTGATACCTCTACGGTTTTGATACCGTCAGCATCAAGGGCAGAGAATAGCTTGTCCCTGCCGAGAAGCACACAGTTTCCCGATTTCGACACCTTGAACTCGCACTCGCCTACGGTACAGATGAGGTTTATCTGTGAGAAGCCCGACGCGATATCCGAAAGAGCATAAGTCGCCTCGGTAAGCGGAATGTTTTTGTGGGTAGCCTTATTGTCCTTGTGGAAATATTCGGCTTGAAGAATGTTTTGACCGCCGATATTCCGCAATGTCATAACCGTTTTGGTTATCGTCTTATCCTGCGGCTTTGAAAAAACAACCTTTTTCAGCGCCTGCTTTTCAGCCGCCAGAATTATTAGCTCAGTGAGCCTTTCTTGTGTATTTTTGATTTCCGTACTCATAATTTTATTTCTCTGTATTATTTTCGTCAGTTTTATCCTCGGGCTTTACGCTTTTCTTGAAGGAGAACTTGTTTTCCTTGCCTGCCCACAGACGTTTGATATTCTCTCTGTGCATAAAAATGACCAGCGCCGCGTCAAGCATTGCTATTATAACGTACGCGCCTGTGCCGCCAAAAAAGAACTTATCTATTCTGTCGAGAATTACTGGGTAGAGGAGCATACACATTACTGACGCCAGGGATATGTATTTTGTGAACGCGACGATAATTATAAAGATGAGAAGAAGGATGGGGAAGATGTGCGGACTGCACATAAGGATAGATATGGCAGCCGTGACCACACCCTTACCGCCTTTGAATTTGTAATAGAGAGGAAACATATGACCGAGAATACAGAAAAGTCCCGCGATATACGCGCCGTACTGACCGAGCGTGGCATAGCCTATCATACCAGCAACAAAGGCTTTGAGAGCGTCTCCAAGGAAGGTAAGACCAGCGGCAGATTTTCCGAAGGTACGCATCATATTGGTAGCTCCCGCGTTACCGCTTCCGTAGTTGCGAATATCGCTTTTATATTTGAGCCTTGATATTATTATTGCGAAATTCATACTTCCGAGAAGGTATGGCGCGACGATACAGATGACAGCAAAAATAATCATAATTGCGCTTTTAGTGCCTATTCCTACAGAAGTGGATTGGTTTATAACGCCCGATAAGCCATACGCAAAAAAATAATCCAAACTCATATGTTTGTCCTCCAAAAGGAAAAATTAAATATCTTAAACATTATATCATATTTCTACATTTTTATCAAGAGTTCTGAAAAAGAATTGCCCGAAAAAATAAAAAGGTTTGATTTTAATACAACGGGAGGGGTGTCCCCCTCCCGCGCGAGTATAGTGAAGATTTTCTGTGTTTCTTATCTCTTTCTCCAAGTGATAGGCGAGAAGAGAATTATCATCGGCATTATTTCAAGGCGGCCAAGCAGCATATTCAATGACAGAATTATCTTTGAAAACGCCGAATATCCCGAGAAGTTACCAAAAGGACCTATGTCTCCGAGAACAGGTCCGATATTGTTCAGACAGCTGAGAGCTACGGTCAGGTTGGTCTCGATGCTGTATCCGTCGATAGAGATTGCAAGCGTGGTTATAACTATGAGAATAAAGTATACCGTGAAATATCCCGTTGCGGAACGAACCGTTTCGTCAGGCACGACCTCTTTGTCAAGTCGCACGAGGTTTACGGACTTCGGGCGAAGCATATGCTTTATCTCGCGGAAGATATTTTTGACGAGTATCAAAACTCTCGACACCTTAAGTCCGCCTGCCGTGGATCCGGCGCAAGCGCCCACTACCATGAGCCAGATGAGGATAGTCTTTGAAAGCACGGGCCACAAGCCGAAATCTGCGGTTACAAATCCCGTGGTCGACATTATGGTGCTCACCTGAAAGAAAGACGCTCTTATGCAGTCGCTGAGATTGTTAAAGGTGTGCGCTGTGTTGATAGCTATAGCGACGACCGATACAAGGCAGATAAGAGTGTACGCCCGTAGCTCCTCGCTCTTTATGGCGTCCTTTATCTTTCCTATCAAAATGAAGAAGTAAATATTGAAGTTTACTCCAAAGATAAACATAAATATTGCGATAACCCATTCCGCGGCAGGATTGTTATAGCCCGCGATAGAGTTGTTGAGCACCGAGAAGCCACCTGTTCCAGCGGTGGCGAAGCTGGTGACCAGCGAGTCGTAAAGCGGCATCTTGCAGAGCAAGAGACATACCACCTGTGCCGCCGTGAGCGCAATGTAGATGCCGTAAAGTATCAGCGCGGTCTGACGCATCTTGGGAACGAGCTTTCCCTTGGTGGGACCCGGAACCTCGGCGCGCATGAGGTACATTGTCTGTCCGCCCTTTGAGGGAAGGATAGCCAACATAAACACAAGCACTCCCATACCGCCTATCCAGTGGGTGAAGCTACGCCAGAAAAGTATTCCGCGCGGCAGACCTTCTATTTCTTTGAGTATAGTCGCTCCCGTGGTGGTAAAGCCTGAGACCGTCTCAAAAAAGGCGTCTATATAATTCGGTATAGCGCCGCCGATAACGAATGGAAGAGCGCCGAAAGCCGACATAAGTATCCAGCCCGCCGCTACTGTGACAAAGCCTTCCTTTGCGTATATCCGAGAATCCTTTGGCTTTAATATGGCGGCGGGGATGGAGAAAACGAGTATTATCACTATCGTGATTATAAATGGCACGACGTTCTCTCCGTATAGAAGCGAAACGCCAAGTGGCAACATCATAAGGGCGGCTTCGATGAGCAGAATTACGCTCAGAAGATAGCCTATCATACGGTAATTCATTATCTCAATATCTCCCCGATTCCCTTGATCTGCGCGGCGGTGGTGATAACTACGACGGTATCGCCGTTGCTGATAACGTCATTACCCGTGGGGATTATGACCTTGTCCCTGTGGACTATGCAGGCGATAAGCACGCCCTGTCTGAGCTTTATATCCTTAAGCGGCAGACCTGTCAGTCCGTCTATATCCTCTTTGATGATAAATTCAAGCGCCTCAACACGCTCGTCCATCAGCTTGTGGAGCGATTCTATCTCGGCATCGCGCGCGTTTGCCATAGAACGGACATAGCGCAGTATTGAGGAAGCGGTCGAGGATTTTGGGGATACGATACTGTCAAGTCCTACGTCCTTGAAAAGCTCAACGTAGGATATGGCGCGTATCATGGTTATTACCTTGTTTGTGTTCTGAGACTTTGCGTACATTGAAATGATAGCATTCTCCTCGTCAACGTCTGAGAGGGCGAGGAATGCGTCGGTCTTGGCGAGTCCTTCTTCAAGAAGGACATCCTGATTTGTTCCGTCATTGCAGATGACCGTGCAAGAGTATTGCTCAGCAAGCTCACGGCAGAGCTCCTTGTCCTTTTCTATGACGGTCGAATCTATCTTGCCCCTCTTAAGCAGAGCCTCAAGATAATAGGTGGTTCTTCCACCGCCAACGATAAGCACGTCCTTTACGGGATTCTTATAAGCTCCGATAGCCTTAAAAAACCGTGTAAGCTCGTCATCGGGAGCAGTAACGCAGATAGTGTCTCCCGCCTGAATGCTGAAAAATCCCGTGGGGATATGCGCCTCTCCGTCACGCAGTACGGCGCAGACGAGAAAACGGATATTCAACTTGCTTCGCAGGTCGTTCAGTGTGATGCCGCATATGGGAGAGCCCTCTCCTACAACGAATTCCGCCATTTCCACCCGTCCGCGGCAGAAGGTGTCTATCTTGGCCGCCGATGGAAAGCGGAGCGTGCGGTATATCTCCTTTGCCGCCGCAAGCTCGGGATTTATGGTAAGCGAAAGATTAAGCTCATTTTTCATAAACTGCATAAGCTCTGAATATTCGGGATTTCTTACTCGTGCAATAGTATTTCCGACACCCAGCTTCTTTGCCGCAGCGCAGCAGAGAATATTTATCTCATCGCCGGAGGTGACAGCGATAACGAGGTCAGCCTTGTCAACTCCCGCTTTTCTGAGAGAGGACAGCTCCGCGCCGTTTCCCACGACGCCGAAAACGTCGCAACGGTTGGAGAGCTCGGTCAACGCCGAGATATCGGTGTCTACTAGTGTTATATTGTGCCCCTCGGAGGCAAGCTGGGCGCAGATAGCGGCTCCAACGGTGCCACCTCCCACAATTACGATATTCATAAAAAACATCTCCTTTATGGTGAATGTGTGAAGTTTCTACTCTAAATATAATATATGATATCATTATAGCACTGCTTGACCGATATTGCAAGAGGGAGTTTGGAAAGAAAAATTATAAAAATTCGCAAATACCGTTGACAAAAACATATTAATATGCTATCATATGAACGAACGTAAATATGAACGGAGGCTCATATGTCAAAGCATAACCATATTGAGATACTTGAGAGGGTAAAGCACGAGCTGCCTACAGACGAGCTATTATGCGATCTCGCCGACCTTTTCAAGATTTTCGGAGATACCACGAGGATAAAGATACTCTATTCGCTCTTTGAATCTGAGATGTGCGTCTGCGCTATCGCCGAGCTTCTCGGAATGACGCAGTCCGCGATATCGCATCAGCTGAAGATACTAAAGGACGCGAATCTTGTGGGAAACAGACGGGAGGGAAAGACGGTATACTATTTTCTTTCCGACGACCACGTAAGACTTGTTATAGCTCAAGGGTTTGAGCATTTGACAGAAAGTGAGGGGAAATGATATGAAAAAAGTATTTTTGTTGGAGGAGCTTGAATGCGCTCATTGTGCCGCTAAGATGGAGGACGCTATCCGTAAGCTGGATGGGGTAAACGAGGTTAATATTACCTTTCTTACCCAGAAGCTGACGCTTGACGCCGACGATGCGGTGTTCGATAAGGTGCTTGAGAAAGCGGCGAAGATAATAAAGAAAATAGAGCCCGATTGCAGAATAGTTAAGTAAAAAATTATGAAAAGAAAGCATAAGATAGTCATTTTCCGCCTTGTTTTTTCAGCACTGCTCACGGCGGCCTGCCTTTTCTTGCCCGAAAATGGAGAGTGGATATGGAAGCTTTTGCCACTAATTCCATACTTCATCATAGGCTACGACGTGCTTTTGTCAGCTCTGCGTAATATATTTCACGGACAGATATTCGACGAAAATTTTCTTATGTCTATAGCCACCGTGGGAGCGCTTGCTATGGGTGAGTATTACGAAGCGGTGGGGGTAATGCTGTTCTATCAGACGGGAGAGCTTTTTCAGAGCCTTGCCGTCGGCAAGAGCCGACGTTCTATTGCCGCGCTTATGGATATCAGACCCGATAGAGCTACAGTTATCCGAGAGGGCGAGGAGCTAGAGACAGCGCCCGAGGAGATAGAGGTCGGGGAAACGATCATCGTAAGGGCTGGGGAGAAGATAGCCCTCGATGGAGAGATAATAGATGGAAGCACGACGGTCAACACCTCAGCGCTTACGGGTGAGAGCATACCTGTCGATAAATCGGTAGGCGATAATGTGATAAGCGGCTCGGTGAATCTTGACGGGGTGATAAAGGTGAGGGTTCAGAGTGCGTTTGCCGAGAGCACGGTGTCAAAGATACTTGAGCTTGTGGAAAATTCGGCGGCAAAGAAGGCGAAAACAGAGAACTTCATTACCAGATTTGCGAGATATTACACGCCCTGCGTGGTCGCGGGGGCGCTTTTGTTGGCTCTCGTCCCCCCCATAGCTTTCGGTGGTGAATGGACAGATTGGATAGAGCGCGCGCTTATATTTCTTATGGTTTCCTGCCCCTGCGCTCTGGTGATATCTGTCCCGCTATCCTTTTTTGGAGGAATCGGCGGCGCTTCACGCGCTGGAATACTCATCAAGGGCGCGAATTATATGGAGATACTGTCGGGCGTGGATACCGTCGTCTTTGATAAGACGGGAACACTCAGCCGCGGAAGCTTTGAGGTCTGCGGGGTATATCCTGTGTCGTGTGACGGGGCGGAGCTTCTTAGTCTTGCCGCACACGCAGAGAGCTTTTCAAACCACCCCGTGGCACAGTCGATAGTCAGGGCTTACGGCGAGGAGATAGACAAGAGCCGTGTGGGCGAGGTATCCGAGTACGCTGGAATGGGAATTTGCGCAGTCGTGGACGGTAAGAGAGTGTACATTGGTAACGCCGCGCTTATACAGAGCGCGGGAGCTCACGCTGGAAGCGTGAGAGAGGTCGGTACCGCGGTACACCTGAGTTTAGAGAGCGAGTATCTCGGGTATATCGTTATTAGAGACAGCGTAAAGCCCGATGCCAAAGAAGCTGTATCAAATCTCAAACGCCGAGGTGCTAAGCAGGTGGTTATGCTCACGGGAGACTCGGCTCAGGTCGCCGAGAGCGTGGGCAGAGAGCTTATGATAGATAAGGTCTGCTCCGAGCTGCTTCCCGCGGAGAAGGTGGAGGCTATCGAAGCATTTATTGCCAAGGGACACAAAGTGGCGTTCGTTGGCGACGGAATAAATGACGCGCCCGTGCTCTCACGTGCTGACGTTGGTATTGCTATGGGGGCTATGGGAAGTGATGCAGCGATAGAAGCAGCGGACGTAGTTCTTATGGACGACAAGCCGTCAAAGGTGGCGCAGGCGATAGATATTTCGAGAAGGACTATGCGGATAGTTCGGCAGAATATCGTGTTTGCGCTTACGGTGAAGGGGATAATCCTTGTTCTTGGAGCTCTTGGTTTGGCTAACGTTTGGGTAGCCGTGTTTGGAGACGTCGGCGTTATGATGCTTGCGATACTTAACGCGATGCGAGCGATGAAGGTATGATTCTTTGCTATATAGCGGAAATAATAGCATTTTGTTAAAATTTCAAAATCCTATTGCAAACGGAATAAAAATATGATATAATAATAAAACTTACCGCATAGATTGCGGTGAACACAGCCGCAGGCTGTGAAATAAGGCCATACCAGCCGGGGAATTAGCGGTGCCCTGTACCTGAGATCCGCTACAGCAGGGGTTCATTCCTTTTCTGAGGATCGATCCTTTACGTATTGAGCCGTGCCTGCTGCGTTGAAGAGTGGGTCTTGCGCAATTGGGAGTTGTGAACCATGTCAGGTGGGGAACCAAGCAGCATTAAGCAATCAACCCGATGTGCCGCGAGGCAGCCTGCTTGGAGCAGAAAGGTACGGATTTCGCGTAGGGGTGACTTTCGATTTTAAGGTGTATGGTCTTATTTTGCAGCCCGCTTTTTTGATGTTTTTTACGGAGGTGATTATTTGTGCATCAAGCTTTATACCGCAAGTGGAGACCGCAGGTCTTTGACGATGTCTACGGTCAGGAGCATATTACCTCTATTTTGAAGTATGAAACAGAAAATCATAAGTTCTCCCACGCATACCTTTTCTGCGGCTCTAGAGGTACGGGTAAGACCACCTGCGCGAAGATACTCGCCAAGGCGGTGAACTGTGAAGCCCCCGTGAACGGAAGTCCCTGCAACAAGTGCGCTTCCTGTCTCGCCATAGATTCCGGCGCGGCTACCGACGTTCTAGAAATGGACGCGGCGTCCAATAACGGCGTTGAAAATATCAGAGATATCCGTGACGAGGTCGTTTATACCCCCTCGGCGCTGAAATACAGAGTGTATATCGTGGACGAGGTTCATATGCTCAGCGGAAGCGCCTTCAACGCTTTGCTGAAAACGCTTGAAGAGCCGCCCTCCCATGTGGTGTTTATTCTCGCCACAACCGAGCTTCATAAGCTTCCCGCGACTATAATCTCACGCTGTCAGCGCTTCGATTTCAGAAGGATAGCTACCGACGTGCTGGTAAAGAGACTTTCCGTTATCGCCGAGCGTGAGGATATCGCGGCAGAGCCTGAGGCGCTCAGAGCCATAGCTAAGCTTGCGCAGGGCGGTATGCGAGACGCGATAAGTTTGCTTGAGCTTTGCGCGGGAAATCATACGACCGTTACCGAGGAGCTTGTGGCGTCTACCGTTGGCTCGGGCGGAAAAGAGAATATAGTTAACGTAGTGAGCGCGGTGGCATCTGCGGATTACGATGCTATTTTCGGAATTATCGACGATGCGGTGCGTTCATCAAAGGACATAACCGTTTTCTGGCAGGAGCTTATATCCTTTTATCGCGATATGTTGGTATTTAAGACAACTCGCTCGGCGGACAAATATCTTGATCTGACCGATAGCGAGAAGGAGACTCTTTCGGGTGTGGCGGCGCTCTTTACAAAGGAGACCCTACTTTCCCACTGCCGTATGCTCGACGATTCGCTTTATACTATGCAGAGAGCAGGCGCGGTAAAGCGCATAGTTGCCGAGATGACCTTGATAAAGATGAGCGACCACACGCTTGACGGCGGCGTGGATAACATACTTTCAAGGCTTTCAAAGCTCGAAGTGGCGGTGGCGTCGGGATGTGTGCTACGCACAGAGTCAGAGCCGAAAGCGGATATAAAAAAGAACGACATTCTCACCATGCCAAAGAAG
>JAZQWY010000152.1:0-15388 GCA_045632545.1 Eubacteriales bacterium
ATGTGCTTAAGGTGATTTTTATATCAGTCAAATTAAAAGAATGACAGCTGCTCCGCGTCGCTCTCTGCTTCTATGGTTTGTGCCTTCGGCTTTGAAGCTTTCTTTGTCTCCTCATCTGTCTTTTTATGGGACGACTTCTCAAAGCCCTCGCCGAATACCGACAGCGTAAGCTGGTCGGTCTCGTCAAGGTTCTTTATAACTCCGTTGCTCCTCAGCACCTCGATAACGCTCTTAGTGAGCTTGGCGCGTATTTGCAGGTCCTCGACCGAGAAAAAAGGCTCCTCGTTTCTTGCTTCAACAATATTTATAGCGGCATTCTCTCCAAGTCCCGGCAGAGACGAGAACGGCATTCTGATAGCTCCGTTCTCAGGCAGGAATGCGTAAGCATCCGACTTCTCAATATCTATCGGCAGGAATTTTATTCCTCTCGCCATACACTCGTTGGCAAGCTGGAAGGTAGGTACAGACGCCTGCTCCTTAGGAGACGCCTCCTTTGAGCGTCGCTCTATATCCTTGATAGTTGCTGCAAGAGCCGCCTTTCCCTTCATGATGAGAGTGGCGTCAAAGCCTCCGGGGGCGACTGTAAACATAGCGCAATAAAAGGCTATCGGTATATGTATCTTATACCAGGCAAGGCGTATCGCCGACATAACGTATGCGGCAGCGTGAGCCTTCGGGAACATATACTTTATCTTTTTACAGGACGCAAGATACCATTCGGGCACGTTATGCTCCCTCATAGTAGCCTCCCACTCGGGGGTAAGTCCCTTTCCCTTTCGCACGCTCTCCATTATTTTGAAGGCGTCAGAATTATCAACACCGTAACGGATAAGGTCGTTCATTATATTGTCACGGCACCCGATAACCTCGGATATCGTGCAAGTTCCCTCTTTTATCAGCTCGTCAGCGTTTCCAAGCCACACGCCCGTTCCGTGGGTAAGTCCCGATATCTGAAGTAGGTCGGCAAAGTTTTTAGGCTTTGCGTCGACAAGCACCTGCTGTAGGAAGCGAGTACCAAATTCGGGAAGTCCAAACGTGCCTATTTGCGAATCTATATCCTCGGGCTTAACACCTAAGGATTTAGTTGACAAAAACAGCTCGTATATAGACTTATCGTTCATCTTCACGTCCATAACGCTCGTATCCGAGAACTTTTCAAGCCACTTGTATTTTGTGGGAATATCGTGCCCAAGCTCGTCAAGCTTAAGTATCGTATCGTGAAGATATGAGAACGCGAAGTGTGTCGTGACTATATCTGAATGCGGGTCGTCGGCGGGGTGCTGAACGGGGGTGAAATCGTACACCTCATATTCCCTCGGCACGACTATGATACCTCCCGGGTGCTGCCCCGTAGTCCTCTTAACCCCAACACAGTTCTGTATTATTCTGTCGGTCTCGGCTCTGCTGATGCTTACGCCCTTCGACTCAAAGTACTTAGCCACAAAGCCGAAGGCGGTCTTATCTGCAAGGGTTCCAAGCGTTCCTGCCCTGAACACGTTCTCCTTTCCAAAAAGCTCCTCTGTGTATTTATGAACGCGCCCCTGAACGTCTCCCGAGAAGTTAAGGTCGATATCGGGTGATTTGTCTCCGTGGAAGCCAAGGAATGTCTCAAAGGGGATATCATGTCCGTCAGCGTTGAGCTTAGCTCCGCATTTAGGACAGTTCTTATCCTCAAGGTCAAATCCCGAGCCCACGCTTCCGTCAGTAATAAAATCACTGTACTTACAATTCGGACAGTAATAGTGTGGCGGCAATGGGTTTACCTCGGATATACCCGCCATAGTAGCGACGAATGATGAACCGACAGATCCTCTCGATCCAACAAGATATCCTTGGCTCTCGCTATACCATACCAGCTTCTGCGCAATCATATAGAGCACCGCGAAGCCGTGCTTGATAATAGATGTCAATTCCCTGTCAAGCCTCGCTCTTACAAGTTCGGGAAGAGGGTCGCCGTACATTGACTTCGCCCTTGTCCAGCAAAGCTCTTGAAGCTCCTCGTCTGCGCCCTCCATATTAGGCGTGTACGAGCCCTTCGGTATCGGCCTGACCTCCTCTATCATATCGTTGATAAGGTTGGTATTAGTTACGACCACCTCGTACGCCTTTTCCTCGCCAAGGTATGAAAATTCCTCAAGCATCTCCTCAGTGGTGCGGAAATAGAGGTGTGTATCTCTGTCCGCATCTTTGAATTTTGCGCTGACTATTATCTTTCTGTAAAGCTCGTCCTCATCATTAAGGAAGTGAGCGTCACAGGTAGCCACTACGGGTTTATTATATTTCTCGCCAAGTGCCACGATACGCCGATTTAAGTCTCTGAGTGCCTCGTCGTCTGCTACCTTATGCTCGTCCACCAAAAATCTGTTGTTGGAAAGCGGCTGTATCTCAAGATAGTCATAGAAATTGACTATATTCTCGATCTCAGCCTCGGTCTTTCCCTCAAGGATAGCGCTGAACAGCTCTCCCGCCTCGCAGGCAGAGCCTATTATCAGTCCCTCTCTGTGATTTTCAAGCTCGGTCTTGGGTATTCTCGGCATCTTCCTGAAGTAATTCAGATAGCTATATGATATCAGCTTATAGAGATTTTTAAGTCCCGTCTGATTCTTTACGAGAATTATCTGGTGATACGGCTTGAGCATCAGCGGGTTGGTCTTAGCGCTCATCTCGGCTTTAAGGTCGGTGAAATTTTTCACGTCAAGTCCCTCAAGCTGTCTAGTCATCTTAAAAAAGATATACGCCAATATCTCAGCGTCGTCACAAGCTCTGTGGTGGTGGAAATTTCCAAGGTCGTAATGCTTGGCGAGATTGTCAAGCTTATGTGTTTTTAGGTCTGTATTAAGATATCTCGAAAGGGCTACCGTATCAAAATACGGAATATCAAATGGGATATTCAGCGATTTTGCCGCCGCACGTATAAATCCCGTATCAAAATCCGCGTTGTGCGCTATGAGCATTCTGTCTCCCACAAAATCCAGAAATTCGGGCAGTACCGCGTCAATAGTCCGCGCGTCAACCACCATATCGTCAGTGATAGAGGTAAGCTTTACTATCTCCTCGGGTATCGGTATCTCGGGGTTGACGAAAGTATTATACTTTTCAAGCACCTTACCGTCCTTTATTTTGACAGCTCCTATCTCGATTATCTTACAGTTTATCGGCGAAAGTCCCGTGGTCTCTATATCGAAAACTATAAATTCGTCAGAAAAACTCCCCTCGTAATTTCCTTTGAGCGCTGTTGCCGTATCATTGACAAAATAGGCTTCCATTCCATATATGACCTTCATTCCGCACTTCTCGGCGGCTAACATAGCCTCGGGAAAGCCCTGAACGTTTGCGTGGTCGGTTATGGCAACCGCGCTGTGTCCCCACTTCTTCGCGGTCTTGACAGCCACATCTGGCGGAATGACCGCGTCCATATTCGACATCGTGGTGTGCAGGTGAAGCTCCACTCTCTTTGTCGGCGCGTCGTCGCGCCGAGACTCCTTTGAGATAAGAGCAATATCGGTGTAGCTCAGATAAAGTTCGTCGTCATTTCGCTCATTCTTTGTATATCCGTGTATTGCCACAACGCTTCCAACAGAAATCGCATTCTTTGAGTCCTTTGCCTCGTCGGGTGTCAGCGAATACCTTTTTGCGTATATCGATGAGTTACCGTCGAATATACCGATTGACACGTTGAATTTATCCCCCGCCCTATTAGGCTCTGATGTAAAGGAGAAGACCTCGCCCACAAAAACGATATTCTTCACGGGCTTATTGATAGTTGCTATCGGCACAGGGCGCACGGCAAATTCCTCACCCGCGACAAACTTCGGCTCTGATAAGTCAAAGACCGACCTTCCTATCTTTATTTTTTCATCCTCAATGACAGAATCTCTCAAGTCATAATCATAAACAGACGCAATTCTCGGGAGATTTGGCGTATCGTCATCTTCCACTTTTCGGTCTGCGTTTTTCTGATAATTATTGGATTTTAAGTGCTCCTCGTATGACTTCTCCGCCTCGGCGAGCTGTCTGTCCAACTCCTCAAGTCTGCGGCGCGCTGATTCTGCGCTCTCTGTATTCAAATTTCCCGAATACTCGATAGAAACCTCTATCCTTATCCCGAACTCACTCGCGATAATATTCTCTATAACCGACGGAGTTTTTGCGTCCACAAGCAGACCTATCCCCTGCTCGGGGAAAGGTATCTTAACCGTCAGTTTAGTATCCCGAAGTTCGTATGTATATTCGGAAAAAAATCCCTTCGCCACAGTTCCTACAGCCTCGGTCTCGGCAAGCACCTGAGGAATATACTCGTATGAGAAGAGCGAAGCGTCGTATCTCGGAAGTATCTTGAACCACCTAAGATCGTATACCTCAGCGACCTGCTTTTCTACCTCGTAGAGCATGGATTTATCTATTATCCTCGGGAAATCAGCTCTGACCTCAAGAAATCTTTTTTCTTTATCAACGCGGGAGACCACGTTCTGTCCGAGCTCCAATAATTCCGCATATTTTTCCGGGGGTATATATTTTGAAAGTAACTCTTTAAGACTTTTTCCTGCCACTGAATACCCTCTCTTTCTGTTTTTATTACTTTGAGAGCTTCTTTATCTCCTTGATAAGCACACCCACAATATCGTTCTCATCTATTTTTCCGACTATCTCGCCGCGCTTGATAAGGACTGCTTCCCCCTTACCGCCCGCAATACCAATGTCAGCCTCTCTCGCCTCGCCGGGACCGTTCACAACACAGCCCATAAGCGCGACCTTTATCGGAATAGAGCGCAATCCCTCGCGTTCCGCAGCTTCCTCAAATTCCTTCACGAGAGATATAAGGTCTATCTTCGTTCTTCCGCAGGTAGGACAGCTTACTATATCCATTCCGCACTGTCCATCAACCCCTACCGCGCGAAGGATATTCTTCGCCGCATCGGCTTCAAACTCGGGCTTGTCCGTAAGCGACACTCTGATAGTATCGCCAATTCCGTCACACAACAGAGCGCCAATTCCCACGGCGCTCTTTAGCGCGCCTATCTCTCGGCTTCCGGCCTCGGTAACACCAAGATGAAGCGGATAGTCACAACGCTCGGCGAGTATTCTGTTCGCCCTTATCATATTATACGGATTCGATGCCTTCATTGAAATAACTATGTTATTAAAATCGAATTTTTCAAGCAAGGAAATATGATACATAGCGCTCTCGCAAAGTGCCTCAGGCGTTGGCGAACCGTATTTCGCGAGGATACTCTTTTCAAGCGAACCGCCGTTCACTCCTATTCTTATAGGTATTCCCGCCCGACTGCAAGCTGCGCAGACCTGACGAACTCTGTCATCGTCGCCGATATTCCCGGGATTTATCCTTATTTTATCAACACCGAGCTCGGCACATCTGAGCGCAACTCTGTAGTCAAAATGTATATCCGCAACTATTGGAATAGTAACACCGCTTTCCTTGATAGCGACGATGGTATCAGCCGCTTCTATATCAGGAACGGTTATACGTACGATATCACAGCCTCGCTCTGCGAGTAGCTTTACTTGCTTGACCGTGGCGGTCTTATTATGGGTATCGGTATTTGTCATTGACTGAATGGCAATAGGCGCGTCTCCGCCTATTGCCATATTGCCGATATTTATTTTTCTGCTCTTTCTTCTTATCTCATTATAATTCATATCATAACCGCGCCGCCCCATAAAGGGATAACGGCTATCCTGTTATAAGTTTTATTACGTCCTTAAAAGTGACGAACGCCATAAAGGCAAAGAGTATTATCAATCCCGCAAAATTAACGTATGCCTCAATACGCTTATCTATCGGCTTTCCTCTTACAGCCTCAAGCGCGAGGAATACGAATCTTCCGCCGTCAAGCGCAGGAAACGGAAGCAGATTGAATACGCCAAGATTTATAGATATAACCGTGACCACATAAAGCAAGGTCGGCAGACTGCTCTGCGCCGCCTCTCCCACCACCTCGGTGACACCGACAGGCCCAGACACAGCTTCCATTCCGTACTTACCGCTGAAAAGATTGACAAGCGAATCAAAGACCATTTTTACCGTGGAGACCGAACGGAAATACGAGTGCTTGATATAGTTTCCAAAATTCTCCTCGTCGGCGTACATTCTGAAATCGCAATCTCCGAATATCACTCCGCTGTCGCTGAAATTAGGAAAGGATACCTCGCTGAGAGTTACCTTCTCTCCGTCTCTTATAACAACTATATCAATAGGCTTATCGCCTTTGTTCATTATCTCATAAACCACCTCGTTACCCGTGTGTACAGATGTTCCGTCCACTTTGACGACGGTGTCTCCAACCATAAGCTTCTCCGAACTTATGGCGTTTTCATTAAACGCCCCTATAGTGTTTGAGACAAGAGTTTTCTGCGAAAAAACAAGCACGAACATAAGGATAAAACCAAGCAGGATATTCATAAAAGCTCCTGCTATAACTATCAACATTCTCTTTGGAACGCTTTTATTACAAAAGGCGTTGGAATTTTCCGAGTCCTCGTCTTCTCCGTCCATACTGACGAATCCGCCTATGGGCAGAAGGCGAAGTCCGTATCTCGTACCGCTTTTCTTTGAGACCCAAGAAAATATCTTCGGTCCCATTCCTATGGCAAATTCCTTCACCGTAACGCCGCATATACGCGCGGCGAGAAAATGACCGCCCTCGTGTATGAATATCAGAAGTCCAAAGACGAGGAGAGCTATTAAAATATAAAGAAATGCCGTTATAGTTATCACCTCACACAATTACAATCGATTATCTCGCCGCGGCTATGATTCTTTCAGCCTCGGCGCGCGCTTCTCTGTCATATGCCAGAATATCCTCGAGAGTATTCACCCTAGCCGCCGATGATAAACGCTCTACCACCTCGGTTACCGTCTCGGTGATCCCGTAGAAGGATAGTCTCTCTCCAAGGAAGGCAGAGACCGCAACCTCGTTCGCCGCGTTTACCACGGCGGGCAAAGCGCCTCCGCGTCCGACAGCATCTACAGCGCATTTAAGAAGCGCAAAGGTTTCGGTATCGGGCTTCGCAAAGGAAAGTGACGCTATATGCGATAGGTCAAGCTCATCAATTACTGCCTCACACCTATCGGGATATGTCAGCGCGTACTGAGCGCACAGTCTCATATTAGGTACGGAAAGCTGCGCGATTATACTGTTATCAATATATTCCACCGCGGAATGAATTATACTCTCACGATGTACCACGACTTCAATTTTATCTGCGGGAACACCGAACAGATGCACCGCCTCTATGACCTCAAAGCCCTTGTTCATAAGGGTGGCGCTGTCAATAGTTATCTTCGCGCCCATATTCCACGTAGGGTGCGCCAGCGCCTGCTTGGGAGTGATTCCCTTAAGCTGTTCGACTGTAAAACCGAAGAACGGTCCGCCCGACGCCGTGAGTATTATCTTTTTTATCTCGGATTTTTTACCAGATTTAAGACACTGAAAGATAGCGGAATGCTCGCTGTCCACAGGCAATATCTCGACTCGCTTCTCTGCCGCGCGCTTCATAACTATCTCGCCCGCGACAACTAATGATTCCTTATTCGCAAGAGCCAAACGAGCCCCCGAATTAATCACCGCAAGTGTGGGCTTAAGACCTGCCTCGCCAATGATAGAGTTAAGAACGATGTCGTTCTTCTCTTTTTCTATCATCTCGCAGATACCTTCCTCACCCGCAAAGACCTTGGTATGGGTGTCGGAAAGTCTCTCTCTGAGGTCCTTCGCCGCCGTCTCGTCAGCCATAGCGCAGAGCTTTACGTTGAATTCTCTTGCTATCTCCTCTGTTCTTTTCACGTTTGAGTTAGCGCTGATACCCGTAAGCTCGACCTTGTTGGCTCTTATCACGTCAACTGCCTGCTCACCTACAGAGCCCGTAGCTCCGAGTATCATCATACGCTTGTTTTGTATCTCAGACATTTCAAACCGCCTTATAAAATATTTATTCCCGTAAGTGAAGCTATCATACACATTATAGCCACACCGAGTGAGACCGCAAGCACACTGTCAAATCTGTCAAGCATACCTCCGTGTCCCGGAAAAAGCTTTCCATAGTCCTTTACGTTGTAATGTCTCTTGATTACCGACATTATAAGGTCGCCTATCTGGGATATGACCGACATAAGGACACCGCCAAGTGCGAGGAAAATAAGGTTTGCGTCCGTTTCGAAAAACGCGTCGGTGATTATTCCGAAAACAACGTAGGATACAGCGCAAAATACGATGCCCCCAAGACTTCCCTCTATAGTTTTCTTGGGGCTGACCTCAGGTATAAGCTTATGCTTTCCAAAGAATACACCTGTAAAATACGCAAAGCTATCGGTTACCCACGCGCCGAGGAAGATAAGAAGATATATATACTTTCCGCTATCCCCGCAGTCCCTGATATAAATAATGGAATTTAGCGCGGCAATTATGTAAAGCGACACGGCAAATATAGTTGCCGCATCGGAAAATCCCACCTTACCGCGAGACAGAATGGAGAGGGTGAATAGATACAGAAGATAAACAGCTCCGCATATAAACGCTATCATTGCGACTCTGCCGTAATCGTTCATATATCTCAAAAGAAACGGCACAACTGCCGCCAAAGCATAAAGCGGTGCCGATATATAAAGCTTTTTGAAGCCGATACATCTCAGCATCTCAAAGAGTGATATCACGGATACTGCCGCAAGAGCGACGCAAAGCACCGCCGTTCCCGAAAAATACAATACGGGCAACAGCACGCAAACTGCGACGATACTCGTTATAATTCTTGTTTTCATTTCTATACCCCTCACACGCCGCCAAAACGACGCTTTCTGTTCATAAAATTCTCGACCGCCGCGTCAACGTCTTTAGTTGAGAAATCGGGCCACAGAACATCTGTAAAGTACAGCTCCGCATAGGCGCTCTGCCAAAGCAGGAAGTTCGATATCCTCATATCTCCACCCGTGCGCACTATAAGGTCAAGCTCGGGAGACTCACTCGTATATAACGCTGAGGATATATCCTTTTCGGTAATCTCGGTCTTACCTTCGGCGAGTCGCTTATTAACCGCCGTAACTATCTCGTCACGCCCACCGTAATTGAGGGCTAAATTCACTATATATTTATGAGAAGCGGAGCTTTCCTCTATCTCAAGCATTTTCTTTCTCATATTCTCAGGAAATACGCTCTTGTCGCCAAGGAAGATAAATCTTATATCGTATTTATCCAGCTTTTTCTCGCAGTCAGCGAGATATTTACTGAGCAGCTCCATAATAGAGTCCACCTCTTTTTGCGGTCTTTTCCAATTTTCAGTGGAAAAAACATAAAAGGTGGCGGCATCAACCCCCATATCTCCGCAGTATTCCATTATCTTTTCAAAGGTATCAGCGCCGAATTTATGTCCGTACTCACGCGGCATTCCTCGCTTCTTCGCCCATCTGCCGTTTCCGTCCATTATGAAGCCTATATGTTTCAGATTTGCCTCATCGGCGGTATACGTGACTTTTTTGTTTGCCATTATATCTATCTCCCGTATGTCTATACCGTATTAAAACAAATCCGGGCGGAGTAGGCCCGCCCGGTTCGCAGAAAGCCTCATATCTGCATGATCTCTTTTTCTTTTCTGGCTGTTATGGCATCAATCTCTTTAATGTGTTTGTCCGTGAGGTCCTGGACTGTTTTTTCGGATGCCTTCTGTTCATCCTCTGTCATCTCGCCGTCCTTCTTCATCTTCTTGCAGTCGTCGTTAGCGTCACGGCGAATATTTCTGACGGCTACTTTAGCTTCCTCGCCCATCTTCTGAACCTGCTTTACAAGCTCTTTTCTGCGTTCCTCTGTGGGCTGGGGGAAAACTATTCTAATGATCTTACCGTCATTCGTGGGGGTAATACCGAGGTCTGACGCAAGGATAGCCTTTTCCATTTCCTTAAGCGTGGTTGCGTCATAGGGGGTAATAGTTACCGTCTTGCTATCGGCAACGCGAACGTCTGCCATAGACATAAGAGCCGTGGGCGCGCCCCAATACTCAAAGTTTATCTTTGAAAGCACCGCGGTATTAGCCTGACCTGCTCTGACGGTAGCAATATTCTGCTCGTAAGCACCTATTGCCTTACCCATTCTCTCTTCGTATTCTTTAGTGTTGAGTTTCATGATAGCCTCCGTTTATGTTTATGTCTTTATTTTTTATGTTTTATCTGTGAATTTCAGTTCCTATTTTTTCACCCTTGATAACACGGTATATGTTCATAGGGTCCTTAAGCTCAAAGGCGTATACCCTGATATCGTTTTCCATACAGAAGGTTGTAGCCGTAAGGTCAAGCGCTTTAAGCTCCCTCTCTAAAACCTCTTTATAGGTTATCTCGTCATACTTGACCGCGCTCTTATCCTTCAGCGGGTCCGCCGAATAAACGCCGTCTATATTCTTTGCCATAAGTACCGCATCTGCCTCTATCTCAGCGGCTCTTAGCACCGCCGCCGTATCGGTAGAAAAATAAGGCGAGCCAAGTCCGCAACCAAAGATAACTATCTTTCCCGACTTAAGCGCCGAAACAGCGCCTCTCGCGGTATAGGGCTCGGCAAAGGTGTTCATATCCACCGCCGTCATAACTACTGCGTCAAGACCTCTTTGAATAAATGTATCCTGAAGCGCCAACGCGTTTATCGTGGTGGCGAGCATACCCATACTGTCTGCCCTCACACGGTCCATGTCTCCACCCT
This sequence comes from Eubacteriales bacterium, assembly GCA_045632545.1. Taxonomy (GTDB): domain Bacteria; phylum Bacillota; class Clostridia; order Oscillospirales; family CAG-272; genus HGM12713. The sequence continues at coordinate 10,695 of JAZQWY010000152.1, forward strand.
GTCTGCCTCTCCAGATATTTCCTGCGCCGACGATTATTCCTATCTCAACGCCCTCTGCCATGCACTTTTTCAGCACGTCGGCTATCTTATCTATAAAATCGAAATTAAGTATTCCGTCCGCGCCCTTCGCAAGCACCTCTCCCGAGAGCTTAAGCAACACTCTTTTATATTTAGCGTCTGTCATATCAGTCTCCAAATCAGAATTTTTTCAAAGTCGGCGCAAAGCCGAATGGTACACATATATTTTACTACATTTCTTTATTTTTGTAAACACCTATTTTATTTTTTATTGTAAACATTTTCACATTACAACAAAAAGCGCCGCTATCGCCGCCGTGACCGACGGTATACCTATAAGAGCTCCATATCTTATAAAGCCTCCAAAGGACAGCTTTACCCCATTCTTTCGCAAAAGATTTGACCACATAATTCCCGCGAGAGCTCCGACAGGCGTAAGAAACGCCCCGATATTCGAACCGATAACTGTAGCATACATTCCTCCAAGGCTCACGCTCTCTCCTGATGCGAGAATCTTTGAGAATAGTACACTCATTGGGATATTATTAACGATATTTGCCGAGAAAAATGAGAGATATCCGTATGTAAATATATCGGACAATGGCTCGAGAATATGCTGAAGCCCCGCGGTTATCCCACTTGTTTCAAGCGCTAAGACTATTATAAACATTCCAATGATGAACGGAATTATCTCAAATGGCATTCCCGAAATCCCTTTGCCTATAATAACATACTTCTTTTTTCTCACGGTCTGGCAGACAGCTACGCAGAGTATTTCGGACACCGCCACAGAAAGCGAGATAAGCCACATCTCTACTCCTATATACTGAGATACCGCCAACGCCGCCACGCAAACACACAAATGAAAAAGCGATATGACCATAACGGGCTTATCGGTTATCTCGCCGTGCTCATCGCACATCTCCATAGGCTTCCTCAGCTTTTTCGAGAAGATTCCAAGCATTATAAAGAGCGAGGTAACGCCCGCGAAGACTGTGGGTAAGAGCATCACCTTGACGTATTCGATAAAATCTATGCCGAAAGCTCCGCAAATATATATATTCGTGGGATTTCCTATAATAAGCAACAGGCTCCAGGTGTTCGCAGCCACGAATTCCATTATAAGATACGGCATAGGACTTACCCTTGCCGACTTACAAAAGTGACAGATGAATGGTGTGAAGGTCAGAATTATTATGTCGTTTGACGTGAATACAGTAAGCAAGGATATAACTAAATAAAAGGATATGAATATCACGAACTGATTGCGTCCCGCCTTCTCAAGCACCCTTGTAGATATAAACGCGAAGAAGCCCGTCTGCTCCAGAATGAGAGAAAAGGTAGTCATTGAAAGGAACAGGACGAGTATTTTTAGGGGATTTACCGATGTGTTCTCCGAGAATTTTTCGACCACGTAAAAAAATCCCACACGGTCGCACATAATGAGCACCACCGCGCCTATAAGCGGAATAAGTGAATATATCTTTACGGTGTGCTTCCTAATTACCACCGACGGCAGGAACAAAATACTCGCAACAAATACCGCTATAACTATAAAAGATACCAAAAGTGTGACAAACATTTATCTACCCCTTAATTTCTGATTAAACAAACCAAGAAATTATACACCCGACAGAAAGAAAAGTCAATACAAATCCAACATATTTTGATGTTTTTTTCAATAAATATCCCCCGTAATGAACTGCCCCAATTTGTGCGGACAGTACAGTAACGGAGGGGAATATTTATTGTGAAATTATTATGAAGGAAACTGTCTATAAGACTCCAGTACATTTTTTATCGAAAAACACTCTTTTAGCGCCGTAGCAAAAACGAAACATATTGAAATACATAAAAAAAGAAGATGGGATCGTTAAGCAAGAGGTCGCCAAAAATGGCGTTGCCCGACAATACTCTCCCCCATCTAGTCTTTAGTATATCATATTTATTTGTATCTGTCAAGATATACAATGAATAAATTACTTGTTTTGAAGACTGTGCTTTATAAAAAAGCATAGGTATAAAGTCATACCTTTATTGTTAAAGTATTACAAATGCGAAAGCTAAAACGCTGTATATTGTAACATCGTTTATTGAAAATAAAGGGTAGAAAAAAGAAGCTCCACAGCTCATCAATGCTAATCGCCTTGATGCAACGTTCAAAACCGGGTCTGCGGATGCTTCTTTAATATGATACCAAAAAACACCGAAAGTGTGAAGACCCTTTTGAAAAAATTTGAAATGTAAAATGGACGAGAAATCTTTTTTGTATCGTGAAAGAGATAAAAAGAGTGGAGGTCATACACCGTCAGCAAATGCAACCGCCCTTGCAGGAACGCCCGAAGCGAACAGCAGAAACTCCACTACTGATAGAGTATCACAAAAGCCCGAATTTGTCAACAGTAAACTTTCGGGAGATGTTATTAAGGGGATATCGGATATTTTGAAAAAGTCAACTCTTATGAAATGTTGCTTTATCGCTCAACAAATAAAAATGACAGAGGTCTCGGGGCAAGGGAATACCCAAAAAGGCGTTACCCAAAACTCTCGCTCTGTCAATATTAGTATATCGGATATTTTTGAAAAAGTCAACCCTTTTGAAAAATTTTGAAATAAAAAGAACCAGCTGGGAGCTTATCCCCAGGTGTTCCCACGATGAACGTGGACTACCTTACTGGTTCTGCGGTTAGTATATCACAGTTTTTAGACTGCGTCAACAGGTTTTATGATAATTTATATAGAATAATAGAATAATAGAGATATCGCCGACCGAATTAACGGCCTGGAGCGCCCCAAACCAAACGAGGGCTACGCTCAAAAAAGCGATATCTCTATTAATAGAATATCACAACATCCCTAAGTTGTCAACAGATTTGTATCCAAAAGGACTTTCAATGTATGCTAAAAGTCAGTATAACATAGAAATATTGTCCTTTGTTCTGTAAACGCCAAAAAGAGCCAGCTGCATTTCTGCCGAAGATTACGGACGAATCCGCTACTCCTACTGACTCTAAGATTAGTTTATCATAGCTTTTAGATTATGTCAATAAGTGTTTTCCGGATATCATCTTAAAATACAAAAACAAGGAAGAAACCTCCTCAACAAAATAAAGAAATTTAACGTGTCTAAGCCATTCTTCCTCACGGGACTATCACGGGGGCGTTTTATAAAAATCAAGGACATTCCAAAGAATGTCCTTGATTTCATTTATTTGATTAGTTTCTCTTAATTTCTCTCAAAAACACTTCGTATAATTTCGAGTTTCTTATTCGCCGCGTTTTTATTCTCTGCCACAACACTGAAATAAAACTTACACTTAGGCTCTGTTCCGCTGGGACGTACCGCTACCCAGCTCCCGTCGTCCATAAAGAACTTGAGAACATTTGACTTAGGAAATCCCGCATCAAGCATCTCCTTTGATTCATAGTCCTCTATCCTTGTGACTTTCGCGTCGCCAACCTTTGCGGGGGGCTCTTTTCTGAGCGAATTGACAAGAGAGTCTATCTTCTCAGCGCCATCAATGCCCTTGAAGGCAAAGTTATCGAGCGCGTCAAGGAAGTATCCGTACTCATCGTACAAGGAATCCAGAACGTCTATAAGCGTCTTCCCTTCGGTAAGATAATACGCCGCAGCCTCGCAAAGCATAAGCGATGCCTGAACAGCGTCCTTATCACGGACGAAATCTCCTATAAGACAGCCGTAGCTCTCCTCATATCCGAACACGAACGGTCTTTTATCGGTACTATTGTGAAGGTGTATCTTATCACCGATATACTTAAATCCCGTAAGTGTTTTCTCAACGTCAACGCCATAGGAACGGCAAACTCTGTCCCCAAGGTCTGAGGTAACTACCGTATTGAACATCAATCCGTTCTCAGGGAGAGTTCCATTCGCCTTTTTCTGTGAAAGGATATATTTCAAGAGCACTGCCGCAGATTGATTTCCCGTCATTCTCTGATACTCGCCGCCATGCTTTACCGCAACGCCAAGTCTGTCGCAATCGGGGTCGGTGGTGATGATTATATCCGCGTCAAAACGCCTTGCGTACTCATAGCACATAGTGTATGCCCCGTCCACCTCGGGATTGGGATTCTCTGTCCTGCTGAACTCGGTATCGGGTACACACTGCTCCTCAACGGGAATAACGCTATATCCAAGACGTGTGAGCACTGTCCTTACAGGAATATTACCCGTTCCGTGCTGAGGTGAATATACCACCTTGATGGAAGATTTATCTATGTCACGGTTTATGGATATATCCATGACCTTCTCGTAATACTTTTCATCAATACTTTTATCAACGTATTCTATAAGTCCGTTTGCCTCGTCAAAGGAAAGCGACTTGACCGAGAGAGGGTCCTTTACCGCTCCTATCTTCTCAACGACAGGCTCTGTCTCCTCGGGAACGAGCTGACAACCTCTCTTATCATACACCTTATATCCGTTATACTCGGGAGGATTGTGCGACGCCGTTATCATAATTCCGCCGAACGCGCCAAGCTCACGCACCGCGAAGGAAAGCTCAGGGGTAGGACGAAGCGAATCGAACACGTAAGCCTTTATTCCGTTTGCAGCGAGAACACCCGCTGTCTCCATTGAAAATTCTACGCTGTATCTTCTATTATCGTGAGCGATAACTATTCCTGAAGTCGGAGGCCAAGCGGTCTTAGGAAGA
>JAZQWY010000153.1:0-5245 GCA_045632545.1 Eubacteriales bacterium
GTTGAGGTAAGAGCTATTGAGGGGCAGATTGACGACCTGATAGGCGAAATAAGAGCTACTACCCAGCGCGGCGAGAAGGTACTTGTTACCACTATGACCACGAAAATGGCTGAGGACCTGACCGAATACCTCATCACCCACGGAATAAAGGTGAAATATATACACCACATGGTAGAAACCATAGAGCGTATGCAGATTATAAGGGATTTGCGCCTTGGCGAGTTTGATGTTCTGGTGGGTATTAACCTTCTGAGAGAGGGACTTGATATTCCCGAGGTGTCGCTTGTGGCGATACTTGATGCAGACAAGGAGGGCTTTCTCCGCGCTGAGCGCAGTCTTATCCAGACTATAGGGCGCGCGGCGAGAAACGCCGAAGGTAAGGTCATAATGTACGCCGATACCGTCACTGGTTCTATGGAAAGAGCGATAGGCGAGACGAACCGCCGCCGCGCCATACAGCAGAAATACAACGCCGAGCACGGCATCGTGCCGAGGACCGTCATAAAGGGAATCAGAGACATAATAGATATAGGTAAGCCCGCCGAGGAGGCTCAGGCGAAGAAGTCAAAGCGGATTGAGAAAGCAAAAAAGCTTTCGGGCGCGGAGCGCGAGAAGCTTATAGAAGACCTGACACGTCAGATGAAGGATGCCACAAGACAGCTTGAGTTTGAAAAAGCGGCGTTCATAAGAGACAAGATAAGTGAGCTTAGAAACAAATAGGAGAAAAGAATGCAGAAATCGATAGTAATTCGAGGAGCGAGAGTAAACAACTTAAAAAATATAGACGTTGATATTCCAAGAGACAAGCTGGTCATACTCACAGGACTTTCAGGCTCGGGAAAATCCTCACTGGCATTTGATACGGTATATGCCGAGGGACACAGAAGATTCGTGGAATCTCTATCGTCCTACGCGAGAATGTTTATAGGACAGCTGGACAAGCCCGAGGTGGATATGATAGACGGGCTCTCTCCCGCCATATCCATAGACCAGAAAACTACGTCAAAGAATCCGCGCTCAACCGTAGGTACGGCGACTGAGATATACGACTATCTCAGGCTTCTTTACGCGCGTATAGGCGTACCGCACTGTCCCGTTTGCGGAACCGAGATACGTAAGCAGACGACCGACACGATAATAGACAGGATAATGCAGCTTCCCATGGGCGAGAGATTTATTGTCCTATCACCCGTAATTCGCGCGCAAAAGGGAAGACACGAGAAGGTATTTGCAGACGCTAAAAAAGGGGGGTACGTCAGAGTTCGCGTGGACGGAAATATGTACGACCTCACGGAAGAGATAACACTTGACAAGAATAAAAAGCACAATATAGAGGTAGTGGTAGACAGACTTGTGATGAAGGAGGATATCCGTTCAAGACTGTCTGATTCGGTGGAGACTGCACTCAGTCTTGCCGAGGGACATCTGATAATTGTCACAGCTCCGAGGGAGGGCGAGCCTGAGGAGATGGAATTTTCTCAGAGCTATGCCTGCGAGAAGCACGGAATATCCTTTGGTGAGCTCGAGCCGAGAATGTTTTCCTTCAATAATCCTGCCGGTGCGTGTCCGCACTGCGCGGGGCTTGGCGAGATGCGTAGGGTGGCGGTTGAACGACTCATTCCCGACAAGAGTCTCAGTCTGCGCGAGGGGGCTATAAATGTCAACGGGTTTAAGACTATGGAGGAGCAGAGCTGGAACGGTCCGCTGTTTATCGCGGTAGGAGAACGCTTCGGCTTTGATATCGATACCCCCATTGAGAAGTTCACTCCTAAGGCTTACGACGTTCTTATGAACGGCTCGGGAGCTGAGATATACGATATCCACCGCTGGTTCGGCGGAGAGGAGCATCATCAGAAGGTGGTGTTCGAGGGCGTAATCAAGATGATGGAGAACAGGATATCAATGGGGAACAACGATGAATATTACGAGCAATTCATCGAGGAAGCGCCCTGTCCCATATGCCACGGTAAGCGGCTTTGCCCTAACTCATTGGCGGTTACTGTGGGAGGAATAAATATAGACGAGTTCTGCGCGAAATCTGTCGAAGAAGCGCTGAGCTTTATAAACGAATTCAAGCCCGAAGGGGCCGATAAGATTATTTCCTCGGAAATAATCAAGGAGATAAAGGCGAGACTTGGATTTCTTGCCAGCGTCGGTTTGGAATATCTCACGCTCACCCGAAAGGCGGGAACGCTCTCGGGAGGAGAGGCACAGAGAATAAGACTTGCCACTCAGATAGGCTCTGCTCTCGTGGGTGTACTCTATATTCTGGACGAGCCAAGCATAGGTCTCCACCAAAGGGACAATTCAAAACTTATCGGAACGCTGAAGCGTCTGCGCGATATAGGAAATACGGTTATCGTGGTCGAGCATGACGAGGAGACTATGGAGGAGTCGGACTATATCATCGATATAGGCCCTGGGGCGGGAATACACGGTGGTGAGATAGTCGCCTGTGGTACGCCCGACGAGATAAAGAAGAATGAGAGTTCTATCACGGGCGCGTTTCTCAGTGGCCGCCGACAGATAGAGATACCCGCAAAAAGGCGCAAGGGCAACGGAAACTTCCTCAGCGTCAAGGGCGCGCGGGAGCACAATCTTAAGAATATCGACGTGGATATCCCTCTCGGCTGTCTCGTCTGCGTTACGGGTGTGTCGGGCTCGGGAAAATCCTCTCTTGTGAACGGTATCATAAATCCCGTGCTTGCGCGGGAGCTTAATCGTGCGGTGAGATATCCCGGAAATTATTCGTCGATAGAGGGAATAGAAAACCTTGATAAGGTCATCGACATAGACCAAAGCCCAATAGGACGCACACCGCGCTCCAATCCCGCAACCTACACGGGAGTTTTTTCTGACATAAGAGACCTGTTCGCAAGGACGGCAGACGCGAACGCAAGGGGATATAAGTCGGGAAGATTTTCCTTCAATGTAAAAGGCGGACGTTGCGAGGCGTGCGAGGGAGACGGCGTTAAGAAGATAGAGATGCACTTTCTGACAGACGTTTACGTTACCTGCGACGTTTGCCACGGAAAAAGATACAACCGCGATACGCTGGAGGTAAAATATAAAGGCAAGAATATCTCGGACGTGCTTGAGATGACAGTCGAGGAGGCGCTGATATTCTTTGACGGAATACCGAAGATAAAGCAAAAGCTCCAAACCTTGTTTGACGTCGGACTTGGGTATATCAAGGTAGGTCAGTCCTCAACAACTCTCTCAGGCGGTGAGGCGCAGAGAGTCAAGCTCGCAACAGAGCTTGCCCGCAGAGGGACGGGAAAAACGCTCTATATTCTTGATGAGCCTACCACGGGACTGCATACGGCGGACGTTGAAAAGCTCATAGGCATACTCCACAGACTTTGCGACGCGGGTAACAGCGTGCTTGTGATAGAGCATAACCTCGACGTTATAAAGACCGCGGACTATATAATTGACCTTGGCCCCGAGGGAGGAGACCGAGGGGGACAGGTGATAGCCTGCGGAACTCCCGAGGAGGTAGCGAAAGCTCCAAATTCGTATACGGGTGTATATTTGAATAAAATTTTGCATAAATTCAAGGATAAGACCTGATATCTTAACGGATTTATTAATATAAAATTCATAAAATGCCTAAAAGGTATTGACAGATGAATATTTATGCGATATAATACTTGGGTAATATTATGTATTTTTGGAGGAAATTGAAAATGAAAAAACTCGTGTCAATTATTTTGGCTATGCTTATGATCCTCGGCACAACCGCTGTTTTGGCTTCTTGCGGAAACAAGAGCAGCAACGTTAAGGTCTTTGAGGAATATGAGCTTACAGCTGAAAAGTATGCCTTCGCGGTAGCAAAAGAGAACACTGCTCTTAAGGACGCAGCAAACGCTCTGCTTGCTGAACTCAAGGCTAACGGCGAACTCGATAAGATAATCAACTCCTTCTTTGACGGTTCCGCAACCTTCACCTATCAGAACCCCGTATCCTCTGTTCCCACAGGCGAGGAGAGAAATAACTACCTCGTAGTGGCTACGAACGCGTACTTCCCGCCTTTCGAGTATTACGAGGGCGATAAGCTCACAGGCGTTGATATGAAAATAGCGTCTCTGCTTGCTGAAAAGCTTGACAAAACTCTTTATATCTACGATATGGAATTTGACGCTGTTATCACATCTGTAAAAGAGGGTAAGGCTGATATCGGTATGGCAGGTATGACCGTAAACGAGGAAAGGCTTAAGACTATCGATTTTACTACAGAGTATTATGAGTCTGCTCAGGTTCTCATCGTTCGCGAGGACGATAAGGTATTCGCTGAGTGTAAGAGCGCAGACGACGTAATTGCGAAGCTCAAGGAGCAAAACACCGAATTTAAGGTAGGTACACAGAACGGAACTACAGGTTATATGTTCTCCGCGGGTGACGAGGGTTTTGGATATGACGGATTTAAGAACCTCACCACTGACGGTTACACAACAGGCGCGTTTGCAGTTCGTGACCTTTCAAACGGAAAGATAGATGCTGTTATTCTTGATAAGCAGCCCGCTATAATGATTGCAAAGAGCACTAATAAATAATGAGCGCATTTGATATTTTCTATAGGCAGTTAATTGAACTTCAAGGTTACAAGAACGTCCTAATAGGTCTTAAAAACACCGCTTTAATAGCGGTGTTTGGACTTTTGATAGGTATGCTTGTCGGTTGTATTCTCGCGACCTGCAAGATACTTCCGAGGACTAACCGAATAGTAAAGCTGCTTTCGGGAGTGGTTGACATTTACGTGGCAATATTCCGAGGAACGCCTATGGTAGTTCAGCTGCTTTTGATACACTTTGTTATTTTTCCTTCGTTTGGAATAGACATATCCTCCGTATACGAGGCGATACTTGTTTTCGGACTTAACTCTGCGGCATACGTCTCCGAGATAATAAGAGGCGGTATCCTCTCGGTGGATATCGGACAAACCGAGGCGGGAAGAGCTCTTGGACTCAACTACGGAAAGACGATGATAAAGATAGTCCTTCCGCAAGCTATCAAAAACGTTATCCCCACGCTTGGAAATGAATTTATTACCTTGCTTAAAGAGACGTCGGTAGTCAGCTTTATAGCGGTGGTGGATATTACGAAGGCGTTCCAGAATATCGCGAACAGTACATACGAGTATATCGTGCCGTATATTATGCTTGCGCTTGTTTACCTCGTCCTTGTACTTGTGGTGACAGGAATCATCAAGTTGATCGAAAGGAGGTTGCGTGCAAGTGATAAG
>JAZQWY010000154.1:0-19700 GCA_045632545.1 Eubacteriales bacterium
TTGCTCCCCAGTTTGCCATTACCTCATAAGCAGTCTTGAAGGGTGAGCCTTCCTTTCCGTCACATCTGGGTGCGAACCAAGTGCAGGGCCAGGTGTAGTCGGTTCTCTTCCAAAGGGTGTCGGATACGTCCTCGGGAAGATGTACTGTCCAACCCTCTGCTATCTGAAGAACAGGTCCGAGACCTTTTACAAGGTTGAGCCTTATCATAGTGGCGGGCATCTCTGCCTTTGTCTCAAATCTTGAGGAATATCCGCCGCCTCTGAAATATCCGTTGTCAGCGGGGTTCCAGGTAGTGTTCGCCATAATAGCATCCATATCAGCCTCTGTGATATCGTACCAAGGCTTCATAACAGCATTTCCGTTTTCATCCTTAGCCTCGCCATTTGCGTCAAGGCAACAAGCTCCTGAGTTGATAAGGTGAATAATACCGTCAGAGTCCTTCGCCTTGCCCTCTATATCGTAGCCTGTAACTCTCTTTACAGCGTCACCCGACCAATATGTACGAACGTCAGCAAACATCTGTGCGCGATTTGTAAGAAGCTTCATAAAGAGCATTCCCAAGCCGTTAAGAACATCATTCTCCGTCGCGAGGATATAAGGCTCTCTCGCTCCGTTCCAGTCAAACGAGGTGTTAAGGATAGCCTCGGCAAAGTCTCCGTTGGGATAGAAGTCTGTCCACTGTCTCTGACCTTGGAAGCCTGCGGCTATGGCGTTGTGTCCAACAGCCTCTTCCTCGCAGCCCTTGGGCAACTTATCGTTACCGTTCATAAGGTCCTTGATTATTACAGCCATCTTAACTACAAACTCAAACTGCTCTTCCTTGACTTTATCGCTCTTCTTTACGAAATCGGGATTCTTATCAAATCCAATAATGCACTTTTCTTTTGCCCAAGCGAGAGCTTTTTGGTATTCAGCCTCGTCGTATATACCCTCGCTCATTCGGCGTATTATCTCGACCTCGTCAACAGATTCAACGCGAAGTCCGAGATAGGATTCAAGGAAATCGGAATCAATGATAGAACCGCCGATACCCATACAAATAGAGCCTATCTGCAAGTAGGATTTTCCTCTCATGGTTGCCGCCGCAACAGCCGCGCGGCCAAAGCGGAGAAGCTTTTCTTTAATATCGTCACCAATAGTAGCGTCATCTGCGTCAACTACATCGTGACCGTAGATACCAAACGCAGGAAGTCCCTTCTGCGCATGGGTTGCAAGCACTGAAGCAAGATATACCGCGCCGGGACGCTCAGTAGCGTTAAGTCCCCAAACGCCCTTTATTGTGTTGGGGTCCATATCCATAGTTTCTGAGCCGTAACACCAGCAGGGGGTAACGGTCAGCGTGATAGCAACGCCCTCGCGTCTGAATTTCTCCTCACAAGCTGCCGCCTCGGCAACACGGCCTATGGTAGTATCTGCTATAACTACCCTTACAGGCTCTCCGTTGGAGTACTTAAGATTTTCCTCAAAGAGCTTTGCTGCGGTTTTAGCCATTTCCATTGTCTGTTCCTCAAGAGATTCGCGGACCTTCAATGGTCCTCTTCTGCCGTCAATGGTTGGACGGATTCCGATTGCGGGGTATTCCCCTACGTATCTGTTGCTCATTCTTACTCTCCTTTACCTTTTTATATTTTTATAAAAATCTTCTTGACTTTTTTTTCATTTTATCATATAATACAGAAAAAACATATAGAATTTTATTATAAAAATATGGAGAAATATATCCAATGAAGAAGATAGTAAACGAAGAATTGACTTATGCAGAAAAGCGAATAAGAATGGAGATAGTAGAGATAAGTTATGGACTTTTAGATACGGAGTGGAAGATCGACGATCTTCGCGCTTCTTTTACGCGGGTGTATATTCCCTTAGAGGGTGAGGGCATTATTAGTATTGGAGGAAAAGATATCCACCTTGTGTCGGGCAATATATATGTGATTCCCTCGGATCTTAGTTTTTCCTGCTTCTGCCCTGAGCGGCTCAACAAGATATACGTTCATCTTACGCTAACTCGCCCAGACGGAGCAGATGTTTTTGCGGGACTGGATTCATGCCTGATATTGAAAAATTGTGTTGGACGGGCAAAGGAGATCGAGACTCTCTATAACGCTCAAGATCTTCAATCTCTTTTGCGGCTCAAATGTCTGCTGTATGAAATCCTATGTGATGCGCTGGTGTTAAGCGGGGCAGGCGATTTAGAGATTAAAAATTACTCGGAATATACGAAATCGGCTCTTGCTTATATTGATTCTCATTTGAGCGCGCGTCTTACGATCAGTGAGATATCCGCCGCGCTTTTTATTTCTAAAATAGTTTTGCAAAAGCATTTTAAGAATGATTTAGGGAAACCTATCGGAAGCTATATCGACCAGTGTATTATGGCGAGGGCAGAGCGAGAGCTGTTGGATCGAGCGCTATCGATCAAGGAGATTAGCGACCGTCTTGGCTTTTGCGATCAATTTTACTTTTCACGCAAATTTTCTGAATTTCACGGAATAAATCCAAGACGTTTTCGTCAACTGCACAACATATAAAACAACATATTCGCTTCGATAGCCAAGTAGGCGAATATAGAACATATGAAACATAATATCATCTGCACAACATTTAACCCTAAATAAGTAAATAAGAAAGAGGGAAAATCTCTCTTTATAGACCATACAAAGATCCGATAAAAATTTTGATAAATTTTATCCAAAGGTATTGACGTTTTCCTTTTTTATGATATAATACAGTTGGTTACAGACCATTTTTACGCAGAAAGGATTATGATATTGTTATGTTAGTAGATTTCACAAAAGAAAAATATGATATTCTTATTTTAGCCGGTCAATCTAATGCGGAAGGATACGGGTTCGGTCCCGCAGAAAAACCTTGGCAACCCAATGAACGGGTTTGGTATTTGAACAGTGATTTTACAATTTCGAAGGCGAAAGAAAATGCCTTTGAAAATGCAGTTCAAGGGAACTTTGCCCTGACCTTTGCTCAGGAATATATTAATGCCGGACTTCTTGCTGAAGATCGAAAGATATTGATACTGCGCGCTGCTGTGGGTGGTACGGGCTTTTTGGATAATCACTGGAAGCTTACCGACGATTTATATTTGCGTATGATGGAAATGATTCGGACGGCGATGTCTTTGAACAGCGAAAACAGACTCGTTGCCCTGCTTTGGCATCAGGGTGAAACAGACGCAGCTCTTAAAGCTTCTTATGAAACCCATTATGGACATCTTATGTCTCTTGTCAACAATGTGCGCGAAGCTTTCTGTCAACCCAATCTCCCATTTATTGCGGGAGACTTTGCGTATCCTTGGAAAAATGAAAATATTGACAAATGCACCCCTGTTATTGATGCAATACGTGCTGTTTGCCAGGATTGCGGTCACGGAGAGTTCGTTGAAACTGACGGTGTTCTGTCAAATGGTCAGGAACATGAGCTGAAGCCCGAAGGCTGGCAGGGGTGGAAAGATACGATCCATTTTTCGCGACAGGCTTTAAGCGAACTTGGAAAGCGATATTTTGACAAATATATTAAAATTATACAAAGCTGATGGTCATCGACCTCTAACAAACGATTTTCGCCGAACGGCCTTTATAAACAGGCTGTTCGGCGATACTTTTTATAACTCTATCTTTCCAAAGAAATCGGAAACGTGAAAATCGGGGGTGTCGGTCTCTACTTCAGACCAAGCACCGAAGTGCGCATGGTCGGTGCAGTCTCCGCACTTATAAAAATTTCCTTTACAGACGGGGGAAATCTTGTCAAAATACTCAAGTAAAAAGCTGTCGGGAATATAAAATTTAAGAGTCCAATCTCCTTCCTTGGCAAGAGAAGCTATACGGAAGATTTTTCTGTCGATATCGATTTGCTCTTTGCTTTTTCTGCCGGTTCGAAGTCCAAGGTGCAACACTCCCTTGGGATTGAATTCAAAGTTCATATACCGTGTGTCATGCACATCGGGCTTGATAAAGAATTCCATACAGCTATCTTTATATACATCGCCGTTCTCGGTAGTGCACTCGCATCTGAGTCCCGTTTCCTTGGTGTGCATCATTACGCTGATACCCTCAGGTCCTCGGAGCATTTTGAAGGAGGTTTCGGGAGCTGGGGCATAGTCCTTCCAGCGGTTAACGGTAATATGACCTGTTATGGCTTTTTGCCATTCGGTTGAATTGATATCGGGGTCTATTATATTTGTTTTTGTCGCAACGTATCGCATACGAGCATCTCCTTTATAATAATTTTTTGTTTACTTTATCACAGTTTGACTTAAATGTCAAATTAAGGAAATCCGACAATAGTTTCTTCATTGAAACCGATATATGATTTTTTTCTTAAAGCAAAATCTTAAAGAATTGCCATTTTTTGATATATCTCATCGGCGAGGAGCTCTATGCGCTCAGCTTCCTCTTTGGTGCAGGTGGTCAGTCTCTGTTTTTTGGGAAGTCCCCAGATATTGAACAGTCTCGGACCTATCCATTCGTTTTTTTCGCAGTCCTCAAAGAGCCCTCGCAGTATGCAGAGGGATGCCCGACGCGGACTCATAAATATCAGCTTCATAGGGTATTTTATGAGGGCGTATATGAGCTTTGGATAATGGGCGGTTATGCCCGTCACTGTAATACCGGGGTGGGTAACGGAGATGTTACCCTTATCCGAAAGCCCGTAGAGTGAGAACATAAGGAAGCGTTTTGCGTTTCCGTAAGCCTTACTTGATGCTCTGACCGACGAGAAGTCGATATCCTCGGTATTTATCTTGGAGTAGTTGTGAGCTATGCTTCCCACGGCTATCACCTTACCGCCTCGCGCGGTCAGCTTGGGAAGCAGATTTCTCGCGAGATAATAAGGAGAGACGAAATTTATCTGAAAGACGTTATTGAAGCCCAGCGCGCACTTATGGCGGGGAATATAATACGCGCCCGCGTTCAGGATAAGGTAGTCTATGGGAAGCCCTGAGAGCTCCTCGGCGGCGCGCTTTGTCGCTTCGACGTCCTCAAGGTCGAGCGATATCTGCCTCACCGAAAGCTTTGGAAATTGGCTTTGAAGGTTGTCCTTCAGAGTGTTTGACTTGTCTATATTTCTGTCGAGCAGAACAAGGTCTGCTCCAAGAGCTGCCAGATGCTCGCAGAGCACAGTGCCAAGCCCGCCCGTTGAGCCGCTGACGGCGACAGTTTTGCCTGTAAGCGAGGCGGTGTTTTTTTCTATCCATACCGATGTTTTCATAGTTTAATTATATCACTTGTGAAAGTTTCTGTCAACAACCGACTTTCTCGGGACATTTGCGGAGAATTGGAAATAGTGATTATTTGTCGAAAAAGGATTGACAAGATAACGAAAATGTGATAATATAGTTTTGGAAACTACTTTTGAACAAAATCTCGAATATTTGAAGCCCTATCGACGTAGATTTTGAGAAAGGGGAAAGCTGTGGATAAACGTAAGGTAATTTATTATCAGGACGAATTGAACGATGAGTTTTCGGTGGCGCAGATAACTCCAAAGGTCATTGATGGAAGCTACGTTTACGAGCACAGCTCGCCTTGGAAGCGCTTTACCCATTTCTTTTGGTACAGAATTGTGGCAACGCCGATAGCTTTTTTGTACGCAAAGATAGTTTTCGGTCACAGGATAGTGAACAAAAAGGCGCTTAAGGCGCTTGACGGAGAGGGATATTTCGTGTATGGCAATCACACGCAGGATATCGCTGACGCATTCATTCCAAATCTGTTGCGGGTGCGGAAGGAGACCTACGTGGTCGTTCACCCGAACAACGTCTCTATGCCAATTCTCGGCAGGATAACGCCCTCTCTTGGCGCTATCCCTCTGCCCGACGATATGGAAGCGTACAAGAATTTTCTGCGTGTGATAGAGAAAAGGATAGAGCAGAAAAAGAAGGTGGTCATATATCCAGAGGCGCATATATGGCCCTATTATACGGGGATAAGGAATTTTCCCGACACGTCCTTTCACTATCCCGTAAAGTGCGGAGCGCCCTCGTTCTGCTTTACTAACACGTACCAAAAAAGACGGTGGCGAAAGCAACCGAGAATAGTTACCTATATCGACGGACCCTTTTATCCCGACGAGAGCATTCCTATGCGTGGGCGGAAGCGCGAGCTGAGAGACAGAATATACGAGACTATGTGTCAGCGAGCTAAAAATTCCAACGTGGAGATTATAAAATATATTAAGAGAGATGAGAAAAATGGTTAATATACTGTTTTGCGGAAACGATAAGGTCTTTGACGGAATGCTGACCTGCGCGCTGTCTATACTGCGCCGCAGCCCGTCTGAGGAGCCGTATACCTTTTACGTTTTTACTATGGACGTTTCGCATATCAAGGCGACTTATCTCCCCGTGAGCGACAGACAGATAGATTTTTTTGACAGGGTGATAAAGGAATATAACTCCGAGAACAGGGTAGAGAAGATAGACGTTTCGGATATCTATACGCGTGAGTTCAGCGGTTCTCCGAACGAGGACGCCTACTGCTCGCCGTATACTTTGATACGGCTTTTCGCCGACCTTGTTGAAGGTATGCCCGACAAGCTGCTCTATCTTGACGTGGATATTCTGTTCAACCGCGATATCCACCTGCTTTACGACACCGACACAGAGGGCTGCGAATACGCGGCGGCAAGAGACCATTACGGAAAATATCTGATATCGCCAAACTACGTCAACGCGGGAGTTCTGCTTTTCAATCTTGCCGAGATGAAGCGCACGGGACTGCTTGGAAAGGCGAGGGAGCTGATACGCGCGAAGAAGCTGATCTTTGCTGACCAAAGCGCTATAATCCGTTCAACAACGAAAAAGAAAATGCTGCCTCAGAAATTCAACGACCAGAAATTTCTGCACCGCCACACGGTAGTCCGTCATTTTTCAAAGAGACTTTTCTGGCTGCCCTATCCGCATACCGACAATATAAAGCAGTGGCAGGTGAGCCGAGTGCACAAGGTGTTTGGCTACTACCAGTTTGACGATATCCTGTACGAATATATTTATTTGCGAAAAAAATACGACAGGGAGGGGAACGCAAATGAGTGAGAAGATAATTCCAATATTTTACGCTTGTGACGACGCCTTTGTGAAATACACTATAGTTTCGCTTTATTCGATGAAAAAGAACGCGTCGAGGGAATATAAATACCGCATACACATACTGCACACCGAGATATCCGAGGAGATGAAGGCAAGGGTGCTGGAGCTCTCTGATGAGAATTTTGATATCTTCTTTGAGGACGTCAGCGATTATCTGGACTCTATCTCAGACAGATTGCCCGTAAGGGATTACTATTCAAAGACCACCTATTACAGACTTTTCATCGCCGAAATGTTCACGGAGTATAGCAAGGCGATATATATAGACAGCGATACTGTCGTTCAGGGGGATATCAGTAAGCTTTATCTGACCGATATCGGCGACGCCTACCTCGGCGCTTGTCACGAGCAGGCTATGGTGCAGGTAGACGAGTACGGCACTTACGTCGAGAAGGTCATAGGTATATCGAGATACAATTTCTTCAACGCGGGAATTATTCTGCTCAACTGCGAGCAGTTCCGCTGCCACGCTGTGCTTGACGAGTTTATAAGATACCTTCATATATATACCTTCGCGGTCACGCAGGACGAGGATTACCTCAACCTTATCTGCAAGGATCACGTATATTGGCTTGACCAGAGGTGGAACACCGAGATATTCGGCGAGATAGACTATCCTATTGAGGAAGCAAATATCCTTCATTACATTATGACGAGTAAGCCGTGGCACTATAGCGATTGCAGACACGGGGATATCTTCTGGGCGTACGCAAAGGAGACCTCGGTATACAGCCAGGTATTGGATACATTGAACACCTATACCGACGAGGAGAGGGAGAGGGATAGGATATCCTGCGATAAGCTTCTCGCCCTTGCGGTGTCAGAGACGAACAGGGAGGATAACTATCTCAACAAGCTGAACAGAGAAGCACGAGCCAAGGATAGAGTTGAGATACTAAGGAAGATAGAGGAATACGAGAGGGCGGGCAGGTTTGACGAGGACGTGGAGGACGATCCACCCTCAAGAGTGCTTATGCCCGACGAGATAGATTACCTGCGTCGGAGCTTTATCAAAAAGTTCAAGACGAAGGCGGCGTTTTGGCTTGCCAGAAGGTTTGTTTATAAGCTCATTGATGAAAAGAAGATGATAATCAAGGAGATAAAGGGCATAGAGAACTTCAAAAAGTTGGAGAGTGGGGCGGTCATAACCTGCAACCATTTTAACGCTTTTGACAGCTTCGCCATTCAGCTTGCCTACGAGGCGGCAGAGCAGCCTAACAGAACCTTTTATAGGGTTATAAGAGAGGGAAATTACACATCCTTCCCCGGGTTTTACGGATTTTTGATGAGGAATTGCAATACGCTCCCGCTTTCTTCAAACCACAGGACGCTGAAGAAATTCACAGATGCTACAGTCCAGCTGCTCCGCGAGGGTAATTTCGTTCTCGTTTATCCCGAGCAGAGCATGTGGTGGAACTACCGTAAGCCGAAGCCCTTGAAGAAGGGGGCGTATATCTTCGCCGCCAAAAGCGACGTGCCCGTCCTTCCTTGCTTTATCACAATGAAGGATTCGGATATTATGGGCGAGGACGGCTTTTACGTTCAGGAATACACGATACACGTGGGCGAGCCGATATATCCCGACGCGGAGAAAAAATATTCCGAAAAGACCGAGGAGCTTATGCGGAAGAATTATGAGGTGTGGAAGGATATCTACGAGAAAGAGTACGGCATGCCTCTTAAATATTCAGAGAATACTCATATATCATAACGTAAGATCCCGCGCGTCGGACTTTGTTCGGCATCGCGGGATTTTTTGTGCAACGAGTTTTTCGCGACTTGAGAGAAGGTTGTTTGCGGTGATCATAAGTGGGTGTGAATCTTCAAAAAACATAAAGAACAGCTTGATTTTACATCGTACTATTGACGGTTATATTTTTTTGTGATATAATAAAAAAGTTCTCCTATGTATATGAGAAATATCTATTGTATCGAAAGGATTTTTGATTATGTCATCAATTGTTCAGATCAAAGCAATGTCATCCTTGGAAAAATGCTTTTTGGACGATAATCTCTCCGAAAAAGAAGAGGTGACACAATTTACTGTATTTCAGAATCAGAGGCTCGTGTATCAGATAGGACTTTGCTATACAGCGGTTGAGAAAAAAAGATATTGCGTAAGATATAAAGTTCGCCTTTCAGGGGAGATAGCCGAATACGCCACCGTCAGACGTGTGGTCTGTATGCCAAGCGCATATCCTTGCAACGAAACTATCTGCGATAGAAACTATCTTCGATTCACCCCCGGACTTTATCCCGATCTTCTTCAGCCCATGCACTATCAGAATGGAATATCTCTTACATCAGATAATCTACATACACTTTGGATCGAAGCGAGATTGCCCGAGAACTACCCTGTCGGTACGTATTCGCTTACGGTTGACATAGTTTCAAATGACGAGGTACTTGCTACGCAGACCGTCAGCGTGCGGGTTTTGTCTGAAGAGCTTCCTCCGCAAAAGCTTATCCATACTGAATGGTTTTATACCGACTGCATTGCGGATTACTATAAAGTTCGTGTTTTTTCAGAAAAGCATTGGCGTCTGATCGAATCCTTCTTGCGTCGCGCGACCGAGAACGGTATAAATATGATACTCACGCCTATATTTACACCCGAGCTTGACACTTACATAGGTGGAGAGCGTACTACCACTCAGCTTCTTGATATCACGGTTGAAGGACCTGATAAATACAGTTTTGGCTTTGAAAAGGTAGAGCGTTGGATAGATCTCTGTCTTTCTGTCGGAATAAAGTATTTTGAGATACCGCACTTCTTTACCCAGTGGGGCGCAAATAGCGCGCCGAAGTTTATTGGAACAGTAAACGGCAAGAAAAAGAGAATTTTTGGTTGGGAAACAGATGCCCATAGCGAAAAATACAAAAAATTCCTCTCGCAGTTGATTTCTGCGCTTATTGATTTCCTCGAAAAAAAGGGCGTGGCGCAAAATACTTATTTCCACATTTCCGACGAACCTCGCGTAACTCAGCTTGAGCAATACCTAAAGTGCAAAGAGCTTATCGCTCCGCATATCAAGGACTATCCCATAATAGATGCACTTTCAAACTATGCTTTTTATGAAAGCGGAGCGCTTAAAAAACCGATTCCTGATATTCGCAATGTGGCTCCTTTCCTCGAAAACAAGGTGGAGGGGCTTTGGGTATATTATTGCGGCGACAGCGGCCCAAATGTTACGGGACGTCAGTTTGCTATGCCACTCTGTCGTACCCGAATTCTCGGCGTACAGCTTTGGCTTGCGCATATTGAAGGCTTTTTGCACTGGGGATATAATTTTTACAACAACCAATACTCCTATGAAAGAATTGACCCATTCCTTCATACCGACGGAGAATTCTTTGCTCCTTCAGGCGATGCCTTTCTTGTTTATCCAGGAGATGACGGAACTGCGTGGGAGTCTATGCGTATTAACGCTATGCGTGAAGCTATGGAGGATATGAGACTCCTTGATCTTTGCTCCGAGAAGATCGGCAGAGAAACTACTGAGGCAATCGTCATGGAAATGGCTGGAGGTAAGCTTACCTTCCTCGAATATCCCTTGGATACCAATTTCCTCAACCGTTTGCGTGACCGTTTGATATCGGCTATCGAGCAGGCGTGAGCTGTATTTCACAGTAATTGAATTAGCAGAATTGCTTATCCAAATAATAAATATCCACCGCTGTTACTTAAAATAACGGGGGTGGATATTTATTGTATTTTGGGGTTATCGCTGAGGCCAAGAATATAGTCAACGGAAACCTTGTAAAACGAGGAAAGTCTGATTAAAATATCTGTAGGAATATCTCTCTGACCAAGCTCGTAATTGCTATAAACCTGTTGGGAGCAATTCAAAGCCTTAGCCACTTCCTTTTGAGTTAGATCATTGTCTTCGCGCAAATCTCTTATTCTTCTATACATCACATCTACTCCATTTTTACAGGTTACGAAAAAATTATACCAAACCGCAATTTGCGGTATTGACTTTTACTGCAATTTGCGGTATAATGTTAAAACAAACAATTTTTTGCGGATACTGTTTAATTTATTTTTTGGAGGAAAAAAGATGAAAAAATTCACATTGTTAATTATCACCCTGATTCTCGCCATTTCCGTATTGTTTTTTGCCACGGCCTGTTCTTTCCGCCACCCGCTCCAACGTTTTTACGAAGAAATGCAGGAGACGGAAAATTATAAGATTACGATTTCCTTTACGATGGAGGGAATTGGCAGAGTTACAGAAACTGTGCACGTTGACGGGAATATACATTATTATCCTGAGAATAAAGCTTTAGGTATAGATGAGTATTATACTGAAACTGTAGATGATTATACTATAGAGTACAGAAAAGATAAAAATGAAAAATGGTTCAAAGAAATAACGGAAAGCGATGATGCGCTTGATCTTGAAAGAAACGATGTTTGGAACGCGGAAAATTATGAGAAGGTTGACGGAGAAAAGAAGACCTATAAGCAAAAGAAGAATGTAATATTTGATAACTTTGAGAACGTTACGATTACTATTCTTAAGGATTCGTGCGTAATAGAGTGTACCATGACAATGGATGCGGTGAACTATGATGCGAAGATCGTTATTTCCGATATAGGTGAGATATCCTCCTTGACTTTACCCGAAGCGGAATATACGTTGAAATAATGGCTCATTGTTCAAATGGACTGAAAGATGTATATAACCGCCGTTACTTAAATGTAACGGCGGTTATATTTTCCTGATATTACCATTGACAAATACCCCTCTGGGGTATATAATGTACGTAAAAGATGACAGGAGGAGCTTTATATGGATACGGATATGAGGTGCTGTTGCACAGGTAAGACCAAAGAGAGAAGCGAGGCAGAGCTTCGTTCGCTTATAAACAGACTGAGTCGCATAGAGGGGCAGATACGTGGGATACGCAATATGGTCGAGTCAAGCGCGTACTGCACGGACATACTTATGCAGGTCTCGGCTGTTAACGCCGCGCTGAATGCGTTCAACAAAGAGCTTTTGGCAAATCACATAAAGACCTGTGTGGCAGAGGATATAAAAAACGGCAAGGAAGAGACCGTGGACGAGCTGGTGTTTACCTTGCAGAAGCTTATGAAGTGAGGTGCGTGAATGGAAAAATATAAGGTTACGGGTATGAGCTGCGCCGCTTGCAGCGCCAGAGTGGAGAAGGCAGTGCTTGGGGTTGCGGGTGTCACGTCCTGCTCGGTGAGTCTGCTGACCAATTCTATGGGCGTTGAGGGAACGGCGACTGAGAGCGCTATCGTCGAAGCAGTGAAGGCGGCGGGATACGGCGCGGCTCGGGAGGGAAACGGAAAGAAGTCCGCAAGAATAGAGGACGACGCGCTGACCGATAGAGAAACGCCCGTTCTCGTCAAGAGACTTGTGGCTTCTCTCGTGTTTTTAGTTCTTCTTATGTACATCTCTATGGGACATACGATGTGGGGATTTCCTCTACCCGCGATTTTCGAGGAAAATCCGATAGCTATAGCGGTGCTTCAGCTATTGCTTTGCGTGGTAGTTATGGTTATAAATCAGAGATTTTTCATAAGCGGTGTTCGGGGACTTTTACACCGTTCGCCGAATATGGATACGCTGGTGGCTCTCGGCTCTGCCGCGTCGTTTGGATACAGCGTGTACGCGCTGTTCGCTATGACGGTATCGGAACACCCCGAGCATTATCTGCACGAGCTTTATTTTGAGTCGGCGGCGATGATACTCGCGCTTATCACTCTCGGCAAGATGCTCGAGGCAAGGTCGAAGGGTAAGACCACAGACGCGCTGAGGAGCTTGATGAAACTAGCGCCGAGGACGGCGACGGTCATTCGTGACGGTACTGAGCTTTCGGTCGCTATAGAGGAGGTGCGCAGTGGTGATGTTTTCGTCGTCCGCCCCGGGGAGAGCGTTCCCGTTGACGGAATTATCCTCGAAGGGCAGAGCGCGCTTGACGAATCGGCGCTGACGGGTGAGAGCATTCCTGTGGACAAGGGCGTTGGCGACGCTGTCAGCGCGGCAACGATAAACAGGTCGGGATTTATAAGATGCGAGGCTACGAGAGTGGGAGAGGATACCACGCTCTCTCAGATAATAAAAATGGTGAGCGATGCGGTGGCTACTAAAGCTCCGATAGCTAAGGTCGCCGATAAGGTATCGGGAATATTCGTGCCCGTGGTGATATCTATCGCCGCCGTGGCGTTTGTTCTCTGGTTGGCTCTTGGCGATAGCGTGGGATTTGCTCTGGCAAGAGCGATATCGGTGCTTGTGATAAGCTGTCCCTGCGCGCTCGGGCTTGCAACGCCCGTAGCCATAATGGTTGGCAACGGAATGGGGGCGAAGAATGGGATACTTTTCAAAACCGCCGCGTCTTTAGAGCTTGCGGGACGGACACGGATAGTGGCGCTTGACAAGACGGGTACTATCACGCGCGGCGAGCCTGCCGTTACCGACGTCGTCGCGACAGATGCTGACGAGACAGCGCTTCTTACTCTTGCATACAGTCTTGAAAAAAAGAGCGAACACCCTTTGGCAAGAGCTATAGTTATGAAAGCCGAGGAAATGGATTGCGAGGCAGAGGACACCACTGATTTTGAGATATTCCCCGGTGGCGGGCTTTCTGGAAAGATAGACGGCGAGGAGTGCCGCGGTGGAAACGCCGAGTTTGTCGGTCAGGCGGCTGAGCTTGATACTGACGCGTTACAGACCGCGGAAAAATTCGCCCGCGAGGGCAAAACGCCTATATTTTTTGCCCGTGGAGAAAGAGTGCTCGGAATAATAGCCGTGGCGGACACCGTCAAAGAGGACAGTGCGAGGGCTATAGCCGAGCTGAGAAATATGGGTGTGCGCGTGGTAATGCTCACGGGCGACAATAAAAAGACCGCCGAGGCGATAGGTGCGATGGTGGGGGTTGACGAGGTGATAGCCGAGGTCAAGCCCGACGGTAAGGAAGCAGCTATCCGCGCGCTTGCACGCGAGGGCGGAGTGGTCATGGTGGGAGACGGAATAAACGACGCTCCCGCGCTCACTCGCGCTGACGTCGGTATCGCTATCGGGGCGGGAACAGACGTGGCTATCGACGCGGCGGACGTTGTGCTGGTGAACAGCAGACTGTCCGACGTACCCGCGGCGATAAGGCTGAGCCGAGCCACGCTGAGGACAATACATCAGAATCTTTTCTGGGCGTTTGTATATAACGCGGTGTGTATTCCCGTGGCTGCGGGGGCTTTCGTCTGGGCGGGGCTCACCCTGAATCCGATGCTCGGCGCGGCGGCTATGAGCCTTTCAAGCTTCTGCGTTGTCACAAACGCTCTGAGACTCAATCTGTTTGATATCCGTTCTGCAAAGCGGGATAGAAAAATAAAAGCGAAATCAAAAAAGGAGAAAAATAAAATGGAAAAAACACTTAAAATCGAAGGAATGATGTGCCCTCACTGCGAGGCGAGAGTTAAGAAGGCTCTCGAGGAGCTTTCAGAGGTATCCGAGGCACAGGTGAGCCACAAGGAAGGCAAGGCTATAGTCAGCCTATCGGCGCAGATAAGCGACGAAAAGCTCGTGAAGCTTATTACCGATAACGGCTACAAGGTGCTGGAAATCAAGTAAATTGAGAAATGAGTCTTAAAAAATAAAATTTTTTGCCCCCTCGTCGCATAGGATATAACGAATGCGGTAAGGGGGATTTTATGAGATTATTAAGGATATTTTTTGCGATTGTCTTGTCCGCGGGACTTTTTTTGTGCGGCGGCTGCGCACGGAGTGATAATTCTGCCGAGAACTTGCTCTGTGAGATATGCGCGTCGCTTTCTCTGCCCGCGGGACGGTTGTATTTGCGTGGCGCGGACGAGGGGAGCGAGAATTTTCTCTCGCTTGACACGATGAGCGTGATGTACGGCAATGAGGCTGAGAATGATTTTGCCGTGATTGAGGATTTCGCTATATACGTATCGGAAGTAGCCTTGCCCTGTGAGGTGGCGGTGTTCAGGTGTTATTCCTCGTCGGATACCGACACGGTGGCGGCTATGTGCCTTGAGCGCGCCGATATGATAAAGGTCTTGCTGAAGGACACGGGCTTGGCGGAGCTTTGCGAGGGCACTGAGGTGGTAGTCCGCGGACATTACGTGGTGATGCTCGTGACCGACGCGCCCGCCGAGGCGCGAAGCGCCGCCAGAAAAGCCCTAGGGTGATGGTTTGCTATAAGCTCAATAACCAATAAATAACGCCGTATACCGCCCCCGCGAGCGTTCCGTAAAGCAGGACGGGACCCGCAACGGTGAATATCTTCGCGCCCACGCCGAGAACAAGTCCCTCTGCCTTGCTGTCTATTGCGGGTGAAACTACCGAGTTTGCAAATCCCGTGATGGGCACGAGCGTACCCGCGCCCGCGTGCTTGGCTATCTTGTCGAATACGCCTACCGCGGTTAGTAGCACCGCTATAAATATTAAGGTCACTGAGGTCAGAGTTGCCGCCTCCTTCTCGAGCAGTCCAAGCCATTTTTCATATATGTCCATAAAGCCCTGACCGATAGCGCAGATAGTCCCGCCGAAAAGAAACGCCATAAGGCAGTCTTTTATCAGCGGGGATTTAGGAGCGTGCGCCTCGGCGTATTTTTTGTATTGCTTTCTGTCGATATTCATATAAATTCCCCATATAGTTTTTTTATTATTTTTTGCGGTTTTTTTGGGATTATTCGCAGTATGCCCTTAGATTTTTCGTCACGGATATGATTTTGAGATTTTTTTATTTTTGCGCTAATATTCAAAGCATATTGACATTTTTCGAGCTTTCTGCTACAATTATTATTGAACTGCGGTAGCGGCAGTTGTATTTTACATCATTATGTGAGGCGCAGGATGAAAAAATTTGATATTTCAAGTCTGATAATTTCAAAAATTAGCGACATATATTCTCTTAAGCTAAAAAAGCATACCGAGGTGAAGGCGAGACTTTCGCATTCGGCGATTATAGTTAGACAAGCGGGGCTGTCTGTTTATAAGGTAGGCAAAAAGGAGTTTGAGGTAGACGCGGAGAACGCGCTATTTATGCCCGCGGGTACGGAATACGAGCTCGACGTGGAGAAGTTCGGTATATGCGCGGTCGTGGAATTTGATACGGCGAACACGCCCGAGGAGCTTACGCCCTGCGGATTTTTTATAGCCGACAACAAGGATATCGCTAAGGCGATATTAAGCGTAGCGCATTTTTGGACGCTGAAGGGTCCCGCGTATCACTCCAAGTGTCTTGCTGAAATATACGGAGTTATCACACAGATATCCAACGCGAATGCTTTCAGCTCCACGCTCGCGGGAAAATACGGTATGATACACAAGTCGGTGAAGTATCTGGAGACAAATTACGCAAAACCCGACCTGTATACTCCGGCTCTTGCCGAGATGTCGGGTATGGGCGAGACATATTACAGAAACATCTTTATCTCGGTGTTTAATACCCCGCCAACGAAATATATACAGCAGTACAGGGTGGACAAGGCAAAGGAGCTTCTCGTTAATTCCGAGCTTTCGGTGGATGAGATAGCGGCAAGGGTCGGCTTTGCTAACGCATCGTATTTTTGTAAGGTGTTTAAGTCGCTGACGGGCTGTACTCCCTCGGAGTTCGCCGCAAAGGGCAGACGGCTTGGATAAAATATTCGAGCAAACGCAAAATGAGAGAATTTCCTGAGGAAATTCTCTCATTTTGCGTCTTTAGAAATCTATTCCAGCTCGTCGAGTGTCTTCTCAAAGGTGTCCATAAAGGTGTCGAGAAAGTAAGCGATCTCATCATATTTACGGTAGTTATTTACCTCGGCTCTAAGGGCAAGCTCTGCCTTGGCGAACTCACGGTTTCCGCTTCTCAGCTCCTCAACGCATTTTATATACGCCGCGATCTTATCCGCCGATTTTATCAGAATATACTCGTAGGAGTCGGTAGGGAGCTTGATAAGTTCACCGTAGTCCTCCCGAAGCTCCTCGGGGAGCATAGATATCAGCTTGTCGTTAGCGATATTTTCTATGCTTTTATAGGCGTTTCGTATCTCGGAATTGCAATACTTGATAGGCGTTGGAAGGTCGCCCGTCAGCACCTCGCTCGTCTCGTGGTAGAGTGCGGCGGCAGCTATGCGGTCGGCGTTGAGAGTTCCGCCGAACATACGGTTTTTGATGAGCGCGAGGGCGTGGGCTATCTGCGCCACCTGCGCGCTGTGCTCGGCGATGTTTTCGTCTGTGACCGATTTCATAAGGCTCCAGCGGCGGATAAGCTTCATCCGCGCCATATATGCGAAAAAATTATAGCTCATAGATTCTCCGAATTTATAATGTATTTTTTGAATACAAGTAAATCCCGAGCATTAAAAATGCGCGGGATATGCTTGTATTAAAATCAAAATATTATCTGTTAAGAATAAGCTTCGTGAGCTCGACGGGCTCAACTATCTTGCCGTCCTTGTAAACACGCATATTGCCCGACGCTATCTCGTCGATGAGTATTACCTCGCCGTTGTTATAGCCAAACTCAAACTTGATATCCCAAAGGTCAAGTCCGATAGACTTCAGGTCGTCAGCGACTATTTTGGTTATCTTCAGTGTCTGCTCCTTCATGCTCTCGAACATAGTGGGTGTCATTACCTTAAGAGCCGCAAGTCCCTCGCCTGTTACAAGCGGGTCACCCTTTTCATCGTTCTTAAAGGTACACTCAACGTATCCGCCCTCAAGCACCGTTCCGTCCTTGATGTATTCGCCGTATCTGCGGATAAAGCTTCCCGTAGCTACGAGACGGCAGATAACCTCAAGTCCGCCGCCGCCAAGATCCTTGCCGAAGCACTCAGCGGGAAGGACCTCCATGGTTGCGTTCTCAACGTCCGCGCTTACGTAGTGCGTCTTGATGCCCGCCTTTTTAAGAAGCTCGAAATAGTGGATAGAGGTTTCGAGATTTGCTCTGCCTATTCCTTCGATGGTAAGTCCGACAGAATTCTCGCCCGGGTCAAACACGCCGTCTTTTCCCGTGCAGTCGTCCTTGAATTTAAGCAGTACGTTTCCGTTATCAAGAGCGTAAACGTCCTTTGTTTTTCCTGTGTAAAGCTTTTTCATTTGCAGCACTCCTTTGTTTTCTGACTTAAAGATACCCTTATTTTATCACTAAAACGGCTATTTGTACAGATATTTTTGAAAAATTTTTTGCTTTTAGCTCAGTTTTTATTTTTTGCAAAAAAATTGAGTGAAACTGAGGTCGGCTATAGTGTATTTTTTATATTTTTTGGTTGCAAAAAGATTGGTGAATACTATTGACAACGGTTTTTGCGTGTGATATAATATGTACGTATTGATAAAAATTGCCTGTTACGGAGGATATAACGATGAGCAGAATCAAAACTGTTGCAACAAAGGATATCGCTAAGACTGTTAACAACGGCGGTTGCGGCGAGTGCCAGACTTCTTGTCAGTCGGCTTGCAAAACTTCCTGCGGAGTTGCGAATCAGCAGTGCGAAAAGGCAGAGTAATCTCTGAGCTTTCGGCTTGATAACGGTTGTGGGGGAAGGGAAACCAAAAGGTTTCCCTTCCCCCACGGCACTAAAGATGAAATAGAGGGATAATTATGGTACATCAGTATAAACTTAACGGATACAATATAGTGCTTGATACTTGCAGCGGTTCGGTACATACGGTCGACGAGGTGGCATATGACATAATCGCTATGTATAAGACGGCGACGGCGGAGCAGATAGTGGCAGAAATGCTTGAGAAGTACAAGCATCTGCCCGATGTGAACGAGGCCGAGATACTTGAGTGCATTGAGGACGTTAAGGCTCTTGAGGAGAGAGGAAAGCTTTTTTCGGAGGACAAATACGAGGCGTTGGCGTATAACTACAAGAACAACAGCAAGGTCGTCAAGGCTCTCTGCTTGCACGTGGCGCATACCTGTAATCTGAATTGCTCCTATTGCTTCGCAAGTCAGGGTAAATATCAGGGAGACCGCGCGCTTATGAGCTTTGAGGTCGGTAAACAGGCGTTTGATTTTCTTGTCGCTAACTCGGGCACGAGGAGAAATCTTGAGGTAGACTTCTTCGGCGGCGAGCCCCTTATGAATTGGGACGTAGTCAAGCAGCTTGTGGCATACGCGAGAAGCATTGAGAAAGAGCACAATAAGAATTTCAGATTTACGCTGACCACCAACGGTATGCTGATAGATGACGAGATAATCGACTTTCTTAATAAGGAAATGAGCAACGTAGTTCTCAGTCTTGACGGCAGGCGTGAGGTCAACGACCATTTCCGCCGCGACTATGCGGGCAGGGGAAGCTACGACACGATAGTTCCCAAGTTCCAGAGGCTTGTCGAGAAGCGCGGGGGCAAGAATTATTACGTGAGAGGTACGTTTACGCACAACAACGTGGATTTTACCAACGACCTTTTCCATATGGCTGACCTTGGCTTCACAGAGCTTAGTATGGAGCCTGTGGTATGTCCGCCAAGCGACCCTTACGCGCTTACCGAGGAAGACCTACCGAAGCTCCTTGAGCAGTACGAGATACTCGCGCGGGAGATGATAAAGAGAAAGAAAGAGGGAAGGGGATTTACCTTCTATCACTATATGCTCGATCTGAAGAACGGA
>JAZQWY010000155.1:0-3331 GCA_045632545.1 Eubacteriales bacterium
CCGTATACCACCGCAGACTCAATCTCTATCTCTGCCTTGTTCAACGCGTCGCATATCTCCCCACTGAGCTCGGCGCAACACTCGTATTCGCTGTCCTCAACACTCATAGCGCCCGCCAGAAGGTCGGACATCGCCTCGTAATCAAGCGCGAATATCTCGGTCTTGTCGCAGAGAAGGAGCTGCTTTGTGTGGAGCATACAGTTATGATTAATCTCATCTGTAATATCGGGAAGTCGTTCGCAGATATCCCTCAGCGCGCGTGGGATATTTTCGGTCTCTATCCTTCCGTCCTTGTGAACGTGAGCACTTATAGATGCCACGCAGGATATAGTCTCGGTATAGTTTTGTTCCCAACAGCTTTCCTTATTTTTGCAATTTCCGCAACAGGCATCAAAGGCGTTGTCGCATATCTGCTTTATATCCCCCGCCAGAGGCTTACGCATTCTGTCGCCGAGGTCGTAGAAGAATTTTGACATATCCGAAAAGGTCTCGCAAAGCCCCTTAACCCGCTGCTCAGCCGCGTCAAGCTTTGCCACGTTCAGCATATCCTCGCCCACCTCGCACTCAAACACGGCTTCCTCTGTCTTCTCCTCAATCGTCTCTGTACTTTCAGTGGCAGAAAAGAAGAGCTTGTCCAACACCGCGAACAAGAGCGCAGAGGCAAGTAACGCCGGCATAAGAGAGGCGAGCGCTCCGATACCGTTTACGTACAGTCCCCAAGCCAAGCCTACCGAGAATGCCGTTGTCGCCGCAAAAACTGCCGATACCCGCCAGAGCGCGCCTGCCGCCAAAGCGGCGAAGATAAAAGCGGGGGCAAACATTGGAGAATAGGCAAGACCGCTTATTATTCCCGCTGCTACGCCCCAAATGATACCGCGCCTTCTGCATACGTAGAGGGTAAGAAACATTGCGCCGAACGCCGCAAGCGAAACGCCGTAAACGCTCACGCTCCTCGCCGAATAAACTACGCCAAAGGTTAGGAGCGCCGCCGAGAAATATCCGAATTTATTAAACGACCTCGCTCCGTTGAATATACCGTGGCTTAGTATCACTGCCGTAGGCGCCGCCACCATAGCAATAATCACGCCGTAAAGGTCGTAATACAGAAATCCGCCTTCTATCAGCCTGTAGATGCCTATTATAAATACGCCCACGCAGGAGGTCGCCATTCTAAGGAATACGTTCTCCGAGAATATCTTCGGCAGAACGTCCACCATAGTCATCTCGCCACTATCTTCGTTCCCCCAAGGGGTATCTATCGTGAGCCTTACGAGCACCCTTATGAGAAACGCCGCAAGGTAGGCACAAAGCACCACCACGGGCTTGTCCGCAGCGAGCGCCGACATACACACGCCCGCGAGAATATACGGCACTTTTTTGTCCGCCGCGCAGAGGAGCGCCATACCAAACGGAGAAGCCCCAAAGGGTAGCTGACATATTCCCAATAGATATCCGAAAATCGCCCATAGAAATCCCTTGGTGATTTGTTTTATTATCCCCCTTGACCGCGCTCCCCTCTCTTTTCCAAGCTCGTGCTTCGCAGTGTTAAAGTCTACCGCCTCAGCGCTGTTTGCTTGTTTTTTTTTCTCGGCATTCATTATTTTATCATTCCTTTCACTTTGAGCTTTGAGAAAATCTCTGTGAAGATATTTTACTTTACATTGTCTGCCTTTTTTGTCGAAATCAGGGCAGTAGGAGCTATTCTTTGTCTAACAAAAAACGCCACGGAAGATAGGAAATCCCCCTATTTCTCCCATTTTCCATTTCAAAAGACCATATATCCCGATACGACAATGGAGAAAAACGCAGAATCCCGTCGCACGATTTTTTTATAAAATCAGTGCCAGACGAATATTTTCTATATTCAAATTGTTCTCAAGAGAGGAAAAGAAGAAGAAAAAACTTTTTAATTTGTGAATTTTGCCTATGACAATTTTTTCAAAAAAATGTTATAATTAGTACAGAAAATATCAGCAAAAGGCTATTGAAAAGGGAGGCTTTTATGTATAATATCGGGGCTTACGTAAGTTATCGTTCAGAGGGTGTGTGCAAAATAGTTGACATACGCAAGGAAAATTTCGGAACCGTTGGAAAGGACACGCTCTATTACGTTCTTACCCCCGCAAACGACGAAAAATCCACCTTCTTCGTACCCGTTGACAACAAAAGCTTAGTTGCGATGATGCGAAAGATACTCAGTGCCGAGGAGATAATCGAGCTTATAAAAGAGGTATCCAAGACCGAGATGGAATGGATACCCGATTCCAAGCAAAGAGGCGCGAGATTCAAGGAAATACTCGCGAACGGAGAAAGAGCCGAGCTCATAATGCTTGTACATACTGTCAAAAGGCATATGGACGAGCAGACGGCTCTCGGTAAGAAGACATATATCTCGGACCTAAACGCGATGAAGCGTGCGTGCAAACTGCTTTTTGACGAGTTCTCTATGATGATACCGATGTCCTCTCCCGACGAGACTACCGAGCTTATCGAGAAGATATACTGTGAGTACAAAATATAACTAAAGGACCGATGCAGAAAGCATCGGTCCTTTTTATCTAATCTCGTCTCAGTTGTCCTTAGCCTTGTCGTTTATTTGCTGCTCCGCGAGAGCGATGAAGTCAGCGGCTGCCATAACGCCCATATCGCCCTTCTTGCGAGAACGGACAGCAACCGTTCCCTCACTCATTTCCTTCTCGCCGATAACTATCATATAAGGTATCTTTTCAAGCTGAGCCGCGCGTATCTTGTAGCCTATCTTCTCGTTTCTCTCGTCCACGGTCACTCTCATGCCCTTCGCTGAGCATTCGTCCGCCAGCTTACGGGCGTATTCCGCCTGATCGTCGCCGATAGGAAGGAATCTTATCTGCTCGGGAGCCATCCACATAGGAAGCGCGCCCGCGTACTTCTCAAGAAGCAGAGCGAGTGTTCTCTCGTAACAGCCGAGAGAGGTACGGTGGATTATATAAGGCGTAACACGGCAGTCGCTCGAATCGGTGTATTCCATACCGAACTTCTTCGCGAGAAGCATATCTATCTGGATAGTAACTATCGTGTCCTCTTTGCCGAAGACGTTTCTGCACTGAATATCCAGCTTAGGTCCGTAGAAGGCAGCTTCATCAATTCCTATCTCGTAGTTGTCTGCGCCGAGATACTTGTCAAGCAGTTCGCGCATAATGCTCTGAGCCTCGTTCCACTGCTCGGGAGTTCCCTCGTATTTGTCGGTTCTCTTGGGATCCCACTGAGAGAATCTGAACGTGCAGTCCTCCCACAGACCGAGAGTTTCAAGACAGTACTTAGCGAGCTCAAGACAACCCTTGAACTCCTCTGC
>JAZQWY010000156.1:0-16865 GCA_045632545.1 Eubacteriales bacterium
CCAAAACTGTCATAATCGCCACGGGCGGCGCGGGACGTATGCACTATCAGGGCTTCCCCACCTCCAATCACTACGGAGCTACCGCTGACGGACTTGTCCTCGGCTACAGAGTGGGCGCTAAGCTGCTTTATGCCGACACGCTCCAATATCACCCCACTGGAGCCGCATATCCTCAGCAGATATTCGGCGCGCTCGTGACCGAAAAGGTACGTTCGCTCGGAGCAAAGCTCGTCAACAGCGACGGAACCGTATTTATGCACCCGTTGGAAACGAGAGACGTTGCGGCGGCATCTATCATTCGCGAATGCTCTGACAGAGACAGCGGAGTATGCACGGGCGAGGGCAAGGCAGTTTGGCTTGACACGCCTATGATAGAAAAGATAGGCGGTGAGGGCACTATTGAGAAGCGTATCCCAGCTATGATGCGTATGTTCGGCGCTTACGGCATAGATATCCGCAAAGAGCCTATACTTGTATACCCTACGCTCCACTACCAAAACGGCGGACTTGACATCGACGCTACGGGTATGACGACGAACGTCGAAAATCTGTTCGTTGCGGGAGAGGCTGTCGGCGGTATACACGGAAGAAACAGACTTATGGGTAACTCCCTCCTTGACGTCATCGTCTTTGGTAGAACCGCCGGTACTAACGCGGCGAACAAGGCAAAGAGCGTAACTGTCGGAGAGCTCACTCTCGGTCATATAGCAAAATTCGAGGCAGAGATTGAGAAAGCAGGAATCAAGACAGATGCCGTCTCACCCAAGCTTCTCCCCGACTATACACGTAAGGTCAACGGTTAACTTTTCGGCATACCAACAACTTTTTAATGTAAGGAGATAAAAAAATGGACATAGTCGCACTTACCAATCTATTTGAAGCAATAACTATCTTTTGCTTTGGTCTTTCTTGGCCTATTTCAATACGAAAGTCATTGAAATCAAAAACTGCTAAGGGCAAAAGTCTCTTTTTTGAGGTGTTCTTGCTCATAGGATACGCCTTCGGTATTGTCCGCAAAATAATTCAGTTGACCTACCTCGGCGAAAGCGGATTTATCTTTTACCTCAGCTTCTTCTTCTACGTGCTGAATTTTATTGAGATTTCAATAGACGCGGCACTGTATTTCAGAAATAAACGCTTTGACCGCGAATCAGAGCTCATAGCTACAAACGTTCAAAAGTAGACCCTATAGAAAGACTTAATCTGCCATAAATTATATTATCTAACTGAAATTTTATTTGAAAAATTTATTAAAATGAAAGAGAGGTATACTCACTATGTTAAAAGGAATTCCACCTATTCTATCCCCTGAACTTTTGAAGGTGCTCTGCGAAATGGGACACAGCGATCAGATCGTTATCGCGGATGGTAATTTCCCCGCAGAATCAATGGGAGCAAACGCAAAGGTCATTCGTTGCGATGGACACGGAACTGCCGAGCTCTTGGATGCTATCTTACAGCTCTTCCCCTTGGATCACTACGTAGAAAAGCCCGTTGCGCTTATGGAAGTCGTCCCCGGTGATCCTGTTGAAACACCTATATGGGATGAATACAAGAAAATAGTATCTAAATACGATGATAGAGGAGAAAGCAATATCTCTAACATTGAACGGTTCGCATTCTATGAGAAAGCCAAATCGGCATACGCTATTATAGCGACAGGAGAAAAGGCTTTGTACGCCAATATCCTACTACAAAAGGGTGTAGTATAAAACATTAGATTATTAAGTATGAATAAATATCCCCCGTAAAAATAATGGGTAAGTTGTAAACGAACAAAAGCCCCTTGATATGGTAGAATAAAAATACCACATCAAGGGGTATTTGTATACCAAGAGGCCGACGGAAGCAGAACCGTATGAAGAAGCCGTAATAGACGTAAGATTAAAGGTAAAAATAAGGAAAAAAGTGATTGAGCTCTGTTAATTAACAGAAAAAACTCAATCACTTTATAAAACTTATAGACAGCACCGGCATATCTCACACTATTGCCATATTTTAGGCAATTATATTAAATACGGTAGTTTGTCATGTAAACGATGCTTGTATAATAAAATCAATACTTACGGTGCTTCTTCCAAACATCCAAAACCAACTGATACCTCTCCGGTGGCATTCCCGCAAATGGGATATTACTGGTAGTAAAGAAATATCCGCCACCCTCTGCACCGTATTTCAGACAATACTCAGCACTGGCAATAACATCCTCATCGGTACCTGTTTGCATAGCGGCACAGTGAACGTTGCCGCAAAGGGCGACACGGTCTCCGTAGAGCCGCTTTACCTCGCGTATATCCACTCCTGCCATAGGGTCGATGGAATGTAGGGCATGAGGACCAGCCTCGACCAAGGAGGATATAATGGGCATAATATTGCCGTCGGTATGCTTGATCATATACATACCATCCTCACGTCCTGCCTTACAAATCATTGCCAAGAAGGGTGTGATGAACTCATCGAACATAGTAGGCGAGAGGAACGGTCCCGAATTGTAGCAATAATCAGAACAAAGCAAAGCTACGTCAATCCCCGCCTCGTGCTGACGGTGGTTGGCCTCAATCGCTCTTTCAGCCATACGCTTGGCCTCTGCCAGCATTTCCTCGGGCTCGTCGACAGTGCGATAGGCAAAATCGTACATCTTGCTACCCGAGGGAATACCATATGTTCCGTCGCCGTGAACGCCAAACAGACGGGTATTTCCAAAATGCTCGCGAAGCCGCTTGCGGAATGCCTTATATATGGGGGATTCGACATCACCCCACGTAGGACAGTAAAGAGGAATGATAGAATAATCCAAACCGGGACGGTTATCCTTTTCCTCATCTCCCGAACAGAATGTCGGACCTAATTCCTTGGCAGTCTTATCGCCGTAGACACGGGCATATTTGTCGGCCAAATCGCAAGCCATTTTCTCCTGTTCGGCAACGGAATACATGTGACGTTCTTTCTTTTCCAAACGAGGTTCATTTATTGAGTAGCCAAAAAAAGCCTCCGAAAGCTGAAACTCTAATTCAAAGGTGGGAATCTCATCGGGCTGACCAAGATTCAGCGCAGTGATAGCGCGCTTTGCAGGTGTCCAGATTGTAGACATAAAATTTCTCTCCTTAATTGATATATTTTATAATGTGATATATATTTTAGATAATCTCGGGCAGACTTGCCGCCGCAACAGACTGACCTACGCGACGAGATTTCTCGTCTGGAATGTGAAGCTGTATCTTCTTTGCAAGCTCGGGAAAATCCTTGTCAAGAACCTCTTGTGCCCGTTCAAGAAGTATAACTCCGCCCTCTCCAGATGTAACTCGTCCCATAATAAGCACGTGTTTGATATCGTAAAATTCAGCATAATAAGCGATAGCGTATCCAAAGTATGCGCCTATAGTATCATAAATAGCCGCAGCTCTCTCGTCCCCGTCCTTCATAAGTCCTTGAACGACCTTGAGCTTTTCAGCGGGAGAGAGATTCTCGTCAAGCTCGATACCCGCGTAAGGAGCGAGCTTGATAACTCCGTCTTGAGAGAAATACTTAACGCCGCATCCGTAATCTCCGGACCACTCGTCGACCATAGCCTCCTCGCAATAGTCAACAGGCACGAAAGCCATCTCGTTGAGCCAGCCTGTAATGTTACCCTCAGGGTCAACGTATCCGCCTGCCTCAGACGTACCCATAGCAATTCCAAGAACAGAATCGTCATCCAAATCCATAGCTCCCGCAAGAGCCGTTACGTCCCCATCGTTTGCTACCTCTATCGGGATATTCTCTCCTATCTCTTTAGCGATGTCGATATACATATTCTTAACAGTCTTATCGAAATCCTCGTCGCTTACCTTTAAGAAGAGCGATGCGACCATTATACGGTTATCAACATAAACCCCTGCGCTGGAAACGCCGATAGCGTCAACGCGAGGCATATGAGAAGCCGCAGTCTTCATAGCGTCAAGTATTCCCTGATAATGATAACTAGGGTCGGAATTAGTCTTTGGGAACCAGACTACCTCCTCGGAATATACACTTTCTCCGTTTATAACGGCGCTTACCTTTCGGTCACTTCCGCCCGCGTCAAAGCCGATACGGCAACCGTTAAGGTGACGGCCGATAGGTGCCGCCGCGGATTTATCCTTTGGAGCGTCCTCAAGCGCTCTTATTTCGACCTCAAATTTCTGCTCGTATACACGTTCCATAAATCTAACGTCGAAATCACGAAGTCCGCCGTACGAGAAAGCCTCTTTTATCTTATTTCCAACAATCTCGCTTCCCGCGATAATTATTCTATAACCGCCGGCTACCCACAGAAGCGACTTTGCGATACGCTCAACAAACTTGAAGTTCTCCTCATCGTGACCTGTTCCGTCGCAGAATATACGTGTCTTGTATGTAGTGGTATACCCCTTATTTCTTTCAATAGCGATAACTATATCCTGCCCGTTATCACGCGTAGCCTCGCGCATATCACGGCAGATAAGCGAGAGAGGTTGGAATTTGGGGTCGAGTTTTGCTTTTACCTTAAGCTTCATATTTGATTTGCCCTCCGATAATAGTTTTTTGTATGTTAAAGCCGTCATCAGTTATTATAATGTCAGCATCCTTACCAATCTCAATAGAGCCTTTGTTCTTTTCAAGTCCAAGGACAGTCGCAGGGTTAAGCGACGCGCCGTTCACGCACTCATGAAGCGGTATAGTGGAATTTGTATATACGTTCCATACGCCACGATTAAGCGGAAGAACGCTTCCCGCCACAGTTCCGTCCTCGAGACGGCAAACAATGTCACGGTAAACTATCTTAGTTCCCCCAAGCGTATACTCACCGTAAGGCAGACCTCCCGCGGGCAGACAGTCAGTAATAAAGCAAAGCTTTCTTCCCTTCAGCTTCCAAAGGATGTCGTAAAAGCACTTATCAACGTGAAAGGTATCAACGATAAGCTCGCAGCTCACGTCTGCGTTCATAGCAGCCGTCACAACACCGGGCGCGCGATGCGCCAAAGGTGTCATAGCGTTAAACAGATGCGTTACGTGCTTAACGCCAGCCTCGGTGCTACGCATAGCGGTCTCGTAATCCGCTGAGGTATGTCCCATCGAGATGACCACGTCCGTGTCGCGGCTTATCTCGCGAATCGCCTCAAAATCCTCTGTATCTGTCTCGGGAGCAAGCGTGATTATCTTTATTACGTCGGCATACTCCTTAACAAACGCCGCATTGGGCTTAAGTATGTATTTAGGGTCCTGCGCACCCTTCTTGCTCTCGCTGATAAAAGGTCCTTCTGCATGACATCCGAGTATCGCGCTTCCCTCCCAACTCTTGCTTTCTTCTTTAAGAACTCGGCAAACCTCAAGTGCCTTGCGGATCACCTTCATATCTACCGTCATGGTAGTAGGCAGAAATCCCGTAACACCGTTTGCCAAAAGTCCCTTTGAAATAGCACGGATAGAGCTCTCCTCGCCGTCACACACGTCACAGCCGAGATATCCGTGAATATGAAGGTCAATAAGTCCCGGCGAGACATATCCTCCATTAGCGTCGATAATCTCAACACCCTGAGGAATCTTGTCGTCGGGAAGGATACCCTCGATAACATCACTGAAAGTCAAAGCAAAACCGTCCAAAACACGGTCCTTCAAGATAATTTTTCCATTTATAACAGCTTTCATTTTGCACCTCATTTATAAATACAAAATTTCGTATTCATTGTAGCATAAAAGGAAATAATTTTCAATACTTTTTGATAAAATTTTCAATTCTATAAAATCTTATTTTAATTTACTCAGCTTTGACGTGTTCGTAATAACGACAAGCTTCATATCCTCCGAGAGTTTCATCGCGGGATCGATATTTATCTGAAGGTCATCGCCCTGTCTTACAGCTATAACGTTAAAGGAATATTTCCGTCTTAGATTAAGCTCGATAAGCGTCTTTCCAAGCCACTCGGGCTTTACGTCAATATCGATAAGAGAAACGTCATCAGAGAGTTCGATAACATCAACAAAACCCGAACTCAAAAGGTTCTTGGCAAGTCTGGTTCCCGACTCGCTCTCGGGGCATACCACCTTGTCTGCTCCAACCTTGCTGAGTATCCTCTTGTGCATATCGCTCGAGCACTTAACTATCACTGTTTTCACTCCAACCTCTTTGCAGAGCATGACTGCCATAACGCTGGATTCCAAATTGTTAGCCATAGCGATTATGGCGACATCCACGTTTGCTATTCCAAGGCGCTTTATCACCTCGGGGTCTGTAATGTCAGCGCATTTACAGAAGGGTATATCGGCAATAGCGGAATTTACCTTCGCCTCGTCGATATCAACAGCCAGAACGTCCGCCCCGCTGTTCACAAGCTCCTTAGCGACAGCCATTCCGTATCTGCCAAGACCAAATACCGCGTATGATTTATTAAGACTCATATAAAACTCCTTTCATTATTATCCCACGCTGATATCCTCTGTGGGATTTTTTATGCTGTTCTCAACCGTCTTTTTTGATATGAACGCTATAGCGAGCGAGATTGGACCTATCCTGCCGAAATACATAGTGGCGATAATAATTATCTTTCCCCACAGATTCAGAGCAGGGGTAACACCTCTGGTAAGTCCTACCGTAGCCGTAGCACTCACCGTTTCGTAGAATATATCCAACGCCGACGCGTCGGTTACTGCCGAAAGTAAAATGGTGGATAAAAACACTATGATAAACGACATGCTCACCACCGCGACCGCCTTACGCGTCACCTGCTTTGACAGCTCTCTGTTGAACAAGGACACCTCGTCCTTATTCCTTATCGTAGAAAACGCCGTGGCAATTAACACCGCAAAGGTAGCCGTCTTTACGCCTCCCGCTGTCCCCACAGGCGAACCGCCGATAAACATAAGAAGAAGACAAACTATTGCGGACGCGTTCGTCAGGTTCTCTTGCGGAACCGTGGCAAATCCCGCCGTTCTTGTAGTCACAGATTGGAAAAACGACACTTGGAGTTTATCCCACAAAGAATACTCCCCTACCGTCAACGTATTGTTGTATTCAAAAACAAATATCGCCAACGCCCCGCCAAGAATAAGGACAAGAGTAGACGTAAGAACTATCTTGCTGTGAAGCGTCAGAAGTCTGAAGCACTTCAAGCTTTGCGTTTTTATCTGCTTCGTCACCCGTATTAAGTCCCACCAAACAATGTATCCAAGGCCGCCGAGAATTATCAGTGCGCTTGTTACAAAATTTATAATTGGGTGTGTGGCGTAGGCACAGAGACTGTTCTCCGCTATAATGTCAATACCCGCGTTACAGAAAGCCGATATCGAGTTAAAGACCGATATCCAGATTCCCTTAGCGCCAAATTCGGGCACGAACACAGTCATATAGAGGAGCGCTCCCACGCCCTCAACTACAAACGTCCCTATGATGACCTTTTTTACAAATCTTGCAAGTCCCGACAAGGAATTCAGATTGAAAGCGTCCTGAATCAGCTGACTGTCCTTTAATCCCATTTTCCTGTGCAGGGCGGCCATTATCCCCGCTATAACGGTGATTATACCAAGTCCGCCTATCTGTATGAGTATCAGTATCACTACCTGCCCGAACACACTCCATGTCGTAACCGTTGGTACTGTAACCAGCCCCGTAACACAGGTCGCCGTGGTGGCGGTAAAGAGCGCGTCAATATACGGAACTGCTTCCCCGCTTCTCGCGCTTATAGGCAGAGAGAGTAAAATACTACCTATAAATATGGCGGCAAGAAAGCTCAGGAGAATAAGCTGCGTTGTGGAGAACGCAAATCTAAATCTTTTTTTCATAAGAGCCTCTAACAAATAGTATTGTGAAATCACAAAATTATAATATATACG
The DNA here is from genome assembly GCA_045632545.1 of Eubacteriales bacterium. Classification (GTDB taxonomy): domain Bacteria; phylum Bacillota; class Clostridia; order Oscillospirales; family CAG-272; genus HGM12713. The sequence continues at coordinate 7,828 of JAZQWY010000156.1, forward strand.
AATAACCATTATAATTATACCACACCGTATCACACTTTTCAAGTTTTTGGCAAAATTTATGTGACAGATAACAAAAAACGCCCGCCCGAGAGATTTTTCCAAGACTCTCAGGCAGGACGCTAATCACGATAAATGTTTACGACCTTTTTATAACGGTTTTCAAAATGTTGGTAAGCTTAGGCGGCATACCGTAGAGGAGAACTCCGACGCGGTATATTTTTGCGGAAAGCACACCGATACCTACCGTAGAGCCGACAAGAATAGCCACAGATATAGCTATCTCATACCAAGCTACAGTACTCATAGCAATTCTCGTAAACATAGCCATAGGCGAGGTGAACGGAATGTACGAGCATATCTTCATAGCCGTATTGTCTATATTTCCGCTACTCATAGAGAATATTACGACCATAAACGCGATGATAAACAGGAAGGTTATCGGCATTACGGATGTGTTTATATCCTCAAGCTTTGATGCTGTAGAGCCAATTGCACCAAACATAAACGCGTATATCAAAAAGCCAAGGATAAAAAAGATTATCATATAGATAAACAGTCCCATAGGAATGTCGAATATTGACGCGATAAGCGGGTTCGAAAGCTGTTCCTTATTGATGTTATAGAACAGTATAGCCGAACCGAACACCAGCACGAGCTGAACAAAACCCGCTATACAGGACGCAAGTACCTTTCCAAACATCATACTCGTAGGCTTGGCGCTGGTAACGAGCACCTCCATAGCTCTCGAGCTCTTTTCGGTAGCGACGTTGGTAGCGACCATCTGACCGTAAAGCAGAATTACCATATAGAGCGCGAATATCATTATATAGGTATAAAAGAAATTTTCCATCTGATTTTTGCCAAGGGACGCGGTGTTGCTCTCTATCTGCACCGACATAATATCAGCCGCCTGCTCGGGGGTAAGTCCGTTCCGTATCATAGCGTTTACACGGTAGACCTCTTGCAGAACTGTATTCGCCGTTTCGGAATTCATATCGTACATAGACAGATTGTTCACGTAATACGTATAAGACGACGCACTGTCCATCACGAAAGCGCATTCCGCGCTTCCCGAGGTGATCTGCGACTTCACATCTTCAACAGTTCCCTCGGATACTTCTACGTTGTAATTCGTAAAAGCGCCCGAAAAATACTGCTTTACGAGCTCCGCAAGTTGATAGTCCTCCGCATAAACAAGCATAACGGGAAGCTCCGAGGGAGCCTCCGTTCCATCATCTTCAGATTTGAAATGTGAGACGATATTGGGAATAAACATAACTACGGCAATAGCAACTACAAGAAATATCGTTATCCCAACGAAAACCTTGTTTCTCAAATATCCCTTGAGTTCAAATTTAAGTATTTTTCCGAACTGCTTCATATCTCACACCCGCTCTCCCGCGTATTCCACGAATATATCGTTCAAGGAAGGCTCGAACACCTTCACCTCGTCAATGTCATAGTTTTCAACAAGCCGCCTCATCGTTGCCTGCTTATCCTCAGGGCTTGTAAGCTGGATAAGCAAGGAGCCGTGCTCGGTCACGGTACAAGCATCTCCAAAATCGGCTTTTATGGGCTCAGGGCTCGTTGTATTCACCACCAAACGGTCACGAATATAGTTTCTCTTTATATCGTGAAGATCTCCGTGAAGCACCACCTTTCCCGCATTGATAATGGCAATACTGTCGCAGAACTCCTCTATGTAGCTCATCTGATGGCTCGAAAACAAAACTATCTTCCCACGCGATATCTGCTCCTTTACCACGTCCTTCAAAAGCATGGCGTTTACGGGGTCAAGACCTGAAAAGGGCTCGTCAAGAATAACTATATGAGGATCGTGCGCCAGAGCTGTAACTAACTGTATCTTCTGCTGATTACCCTTTGAAAGAGTGTTAAGGCGCTTGTTTCGATATTCGCTCATACCAAGTCTTTCAAGCCAATAATCCACCGCCTTTACGGCTTCCCTGTGGCTCATTCCTTTAAGCTCCGCAAAGTACACAAGCTGGTCAATAATAAGCTTTTTAGGATAAAGTCCGCGTTCCTCGGGAAGATATCCTATTCCTATCTTATCGTAATCGATAGGCTTTCCGTCAAGCAACACATCTCCGCTGTCCGCGGGGAAAACGTTCATCAAAATACGGATAGACGTGGTCTTACCAGCACCATTCCGTCCCAAAAGACCGAAAGCCTTTCCTCCCTCGGCAGTAAAAGAAACACCCTTAAGTACCTCCTTTTCGCCAAAGGATTTGTCAATGTTTTTTAATTCCAAAACCATTATGTGACCCTCCAAAATAAATAAAAAGGTGCATCCCTTAAGAGACGCACCGAAAAATGCATCTCTCAATGCTACCACACATTTTGCCTATAAAAAGGTGAGAGATACACTTTTACCGATAGTATCCCCTTCATATAGGCAAATATTCAAAATGTGTGGTGCTGAAATTATACCTCAAAAACATTATAATGTCAAGACTTTTTTCAAAAAAGTCATATCCAATAGAGTATGACTACTCTAACTCACACGTGCGCCAATACTCTCCTTTCCCTAACTCCTCTATGCGCACGTACATCAAATCCTGCAGATTTGAGGAGCTCGAGTTCTTGAAGATAATCAAGAAGAGCACATACACCGCAAGGTGTATGTGCTCTTCTTGGTGACCCACCGGAGACTCGAACTCCGGACCCCTTGATTAAAAGTCAAGTGCTCTACCATCTGAGCTAGTGGGTCATCTATTGACGCTACCTATATATGATATCATATCCACACATTTTTGTCAAGATTTTCTTTGGTGTTATTTTGAACAAAACTATGTAACGTTATACGTCAACAAATTGTGGCAAATTACAAAGGTTTATCGCTTAGTTAGCGTTCTTGCAAGGAACTCTATATTGTCAGGCAATATCTCGGGTAACATCCTATCGTAAAACCCGTCCTCAAAATCGTGTTCCCGTATCGACCTTCTCATCAAGCCAATAATAAATCTATCAAGTCCCTTTGCCTTATCCGGCTTTAGCTCACCGCCGAAACAATACGTACCATGTGAAGGAACGAATTTTTTGGGAAGTTGCATATCAATATAATCTTCAAAATCGTCGGGAAGTCCACAACAAAGAAAAAAAGCGCAAGGCATTTTATTCAGCGTTTCAATATTATCCTTTATATACATTTTCACGTTTTTTGATATACGCGCCATTCTGACAGAGCTTCCCAGCACTACCGCATCGAATTTTTCAGGCAAGTCCGCCGTTTCTTTATTCATATCGCAAAGAGTGACCTCATTTTTTGCCTTCAATATATCCGCGAGCATTTCAGCACACATGGCAGTAGTACCGGTTTTTGAAGTATATGCAATAAGTACCTTCATTTTCCCCACTCCTTTTCTTTTACTTTTCCCAATAATCATACATAATTATATATCTTTTTTTTGCCGATGTCAATGATAATTTGAAAAACAGTCCTTCTCTCGCAGAATATGGTTCTATGAGACCCTCTGCTTAAACTCATTTATCTCGTATGAAATTCTCTAAAAATAAATTTTTATCTCCTCTATTGACAAGCACTAAAAGTTAAGGTACAATTAATTTGACTAAAATCCGTCTTTCAAAGGGAGAAGAAAAATGATATTTTCCACAAAGTTCGTCTCGGCAACGACTGAAAAATCCACAGTAAAAAAGAATGTTCCGGCGCCCTATCTGCGTCGCACCATAGTCTTTGACAAAGTCCCTGAGAAGTCGGAGATAACCGTATGCGGACTTGGCTTTTACGAGCTTTTTATCAATGGCAAAAGAATCACTAAGGGGCATATGTCTCCCTACATAGTCAACCCCGACCAAGTATTGCCATACGATACCTACGACATAACGGATATGCTCGTATACGGCGAAAACGTATTCGCGTTTATGCTCGGTAACGGTATGCAGAACAGCTTCGACGGCTTCATCTGGGATTTCCAGAAGGCTCGTTTTAATTCCGCACCTAAGTTGGCGTTCGCCCTTGAGACCGTGACCGACGGTAAGCTGTCTGTAATCGAGGCGGATGAGAACCTCCTCTGCCACCATTCTCCTATATATTTCGATGGATACAGAATGGGTGAGAAGTACGATGCCAGACGTGAGATACCCAATTGGAATCTTATCGGCTGCGATCTCTCGGATTGGACTCCCGCCATTCCTGTCTCCACAGACAGAGGCGAATGTATGCTCGCCTGCAACAAGCCTATCGTCGCTACACATGAGCTGAAGCCTATATCTATTACCCGCGAGGACGACGGCGGATACGTTTACGATTTTGGATACAACTGCGTCGGTTTGTCGAAACTCTCTGTCAAGGGTAACTTCGGTCAGCATATAGTAATCGACCACGGCGAGCTTATACGCGACGGCAAATTTACAACGAGAAACCTCGTATTTGGTTATCCCAAGCCCAACCAACTTGGTCAGCCCAAATACGTTCAGCGCACTGAATATATCTGCCACGGCGGCGACGTTGAGACTCATATGCCATCCTTCACCTATTACGGCTTCCGTTACGCGAAGATCTGGGGTATCACTGAGGAACAGGCTACCCCCGATCTGCTTACGTACGTCGTTATGAACACAGACCTCGGCAACCGCGGAGACTTCAAGTGCTCAAACGAGATACTGACTGCCATTCAGGAGATATCCAGACGCGCTACACTCGGAAATTTCCAGCACTTCCCCAACGACTGCCCTCACCGTGAAAAGAACGGTTGGACGGGAGACGCCGCGCTCTCGGCTGAGCAAACTATTATGAACTTCGAGCCCGAGGACAACTATCTCATGTGGGAGAAGTGCCTTGCGCGCGCTATGACGAGCTGGGGTGAGTTGCCTGGCATCGTGCCTACCGACTCATGGGGATTCGGGCACAACGGACCCGCTTGGGACTGCGCACTCATCTGGTTGCCTTATTACTCTGCCGTACTGCGTAATGATCTTCGTCTCGCAAAAGAAGCATCTCACGCTATGCTGAGATATTTCGAGTATATTCGCACAAGGCGTGACAAAAACGGACTTATTCCTATAGGACTTGGCGACGGTTGCTCCAAAGCTGACTGTGTACGTGACACTCCCGAAATTTTTACCTCCAGCGTTCTCACTTACGATGCGGCACTCAAGGCAGCTTATCTTTACGACAGACTCGGCAACAGAGCTCTAGAAGCCGATTACTGCCGCGGAGTAGCAAAGGAAATGCGCGCTGCAATAAGAAAGCATCTACTTGACAAAGACACTATGACGTTCTCAACAGGAAATCAGACTGTGCAATCGTTCGCGCTATTCTACGGTCTTTGCGACAACGAGGAAGAAAAGCAAAAAGCCTTGAAACGTCTTATCGAGGCAATACACGCGAAGGACGACCATATGAGTGTTGGTATACTTGGCGGTAAGACTGTATTCCGTGTCCTTTGCGATAACGGATACGAGGATCTTGCCATAAAGATGATTACCAGAACCGACGCCCCCTCATACGGTTGCTTGGTGGCAGCGGGCTGTACCACGCTTATGGAGCAGGTATATATTCACTACGGCTCTGGAAACCACCACTTCTGGGGCGACGTATCTGCCCTTATGATTGAATATTTCGCAGGAATAAGAGTTAACAGCGATATGAAGGGCGCTAACCACATCGACATTGCTCCTCTCTTCCCTGCTGATATAAACTCTGCCGAGGGTTACCACAATTCGATATGCGGTATGGTCGATGTTAAATGGGCTAAGGAAGCGGACTGTGTCAGACTCACACTCACTTACCCCGCTGACGCTTTTGGCTGCGTTATCGCTCCCGCGGGATATATCGTCAACGGAAGCGATAAGGTAAAAGCCGTATCCGGTGAATTTGTTTTCCAAAAGATATAAAATATAACCCCTAAAATCAAGCCATCGGATACCCGATGGCTTGATTAGTTTATAAAACAAAAAAATAAGAGTTGATATATCAACACCGATTTTTTTGATGTATGGGTTAAATTACTTAACCTCAACCTCTGCTCCAGCTTCCTCGAGAGCCTTCTTAACAGTCTCAGCCTCGTCCTTGGAAACGCCTTCCTTAACGGTCTTGGGAGCGCCCTCAACCATCTCCTTAGCTTCCTTAAGTCCAAGACCTGTGATCTCACGAACAGCCTTGATAACGTCAAGCTTCTTAGCGCCGAAGCTCTTAAGAACTACGTCAAATTCTGTCTTTTCCTCAGCAGCGGGAGCAGCAGCGCCACTAGCTGCAGCAACAACGCCTACGGGAGCAGCAGCGGATACGCCGAACTCCTCTTCAACTGCCTTTACAAGGTCAGCAAGCTCAAGTATGGTAAGAGTCTTGATTTCTTCAACAATGTTTGTAATCTTTTCAGATGCCATTTTAATTTTCCTCCTCTAAAATGGATTTTTATAAAATTTTGTTTTGCGCTATGCGCATCGTCCGACAAAAGTCGTCGGTTCCTGTGGCAGACTTACGCCTCTGCCTGTACTTCTTCTACTGCGGGTGCAGCCTCTCCGCCCTTGTCGATAACAGCCTGGAGAGCATAAGCGAAGCCGTAAAGCGGGGACTTGATGCTTCCCAAGAACTTTGCGATAAGAACTTCCTTTGAAGGAATATCTGCGAGGGATATTACTGTGTCTTTTGTAACAACAGCTCCGTCGAGATAACCTGCGAGAATCTCAAAGGATTCGATTTTTTCAGCGTACTCCTTGATAACCTTAGCGGGAGCTATAGGATCGGACTCGCTGATCGCGATAGCAGTCATACCTGTGAGGTACTGCTTCATATCGCCCAAACCAACCTCGTCGCAAGCTCTGCCTGTGAGAGAATTCTTCATAACCATATACTTAACACCGGACTCACGGAGAGCCTTACGGAGCTTTGTATCGTCGTCAACGGTAATTCCCTGATAGTTCACGAGAACGCCCGAAGGAGAATTCTTGAGCATTTCTGCAAGGTCTGCAACTACGGCCTGTTTCTTTTCAAGAATCGATTTGCTTGGCATTTGTTTTTCACCTCCCAATGAAAAATACGCAGGAAAATAAAAAATCTTTCTTCCGCTGAGCATAGCTTTACGCGAAGAAAGATATAAAACAAAAATGATTTAAGATCTCTCCTCGGCAGGAAAGCATAGCTTTTACGGAAACCTGCTGTCTTTGGATAACGACAAATATGATATCACATCTTATTCCCTTTGTCAAGAGTTTTTTGAAAATTTTTTAACTTTTTTATTTTTTATTACAAAAATCAAGGAAAATCTTCATCACATAAATAAAAGTATGACTATCGGAACGAACACTGCGGGCATATAGTTCATTATTTTCAGCTTGGTAATTCCAAGCATATTAAGAGCAAGTCCTATGATAAGCAGTGAGCCTACCGCCGTCATTTCTACCACCGCCGCTTCACTGAGCAGCGGAGCTATCCAAGCGGCGAGCAGAGTTATCGAGCCTTGGAACACAAGGACAAATACCGCGGAGAAAAGCACTCCGAAGCCGAGCGCGGAAGCAAACGCGAATGCCGCTATCATATCGAGAAGCGACTTTGTGTAAAGCATACTGTGATCGCCCGAAAGACCGCTGTTCAACGAGCCGACGATAGTCATAGCCCCCACGCAAAAGAGCAGACTTGCGCTGACAAAGCCCTGCGTTATATCGCCAAAGCGACCGTGCGTTTTTTTCTCAATGGCGTTTCCAAGGGCGGTAACTCGCCTATCGAGGTCACAAAGCTCGCCTATAATAGTACCTATTACGATTGAAACTATAACGATTATCATATTTTGTGTCTTTATAGCGCCCGTAATGCCAATAAGCAGTACACAAAGAGCAACGCCCTTCATCAGCGCGTCGGAGATACGGCTCATTGCGCCGCCCTCTGTGCCCTTACCCATGATTCGTCTGACCACAAGTCCCGCTGACGAGCCGAGTATGACCGTGAGACAGTTAACTATACTTCCCCACAGCGATAGCGAGGTTAAAAAAGATATTATTTCTGACATAAAAAGCCTCAGTAAGTAATTTATATAATTCCGAGAAACAACTCCGCAGACCGAAGCTCGGTCTGCGGAGTGTTACAACATTTAATAGAAGATTAGTTCTTACCAAACATATCGCCGAAGAAATCGTCAAGGTCGAACTCATCGTCAGATTTAGCCTTTGCCTTGGGGGCTTCTTCCTTGGGAGCTTCCTCCTCGGCTGTCTCCTCAACCTTGTCCTCTGCCTTTTCCTCAGACTTAGCATCGGTCTTCGCATCAGCCTTGTCCTCTGCCTTCTTCATAACGACAGGGTTGTTTCGAGCCGCATCCTCAGGCTTCTTTTCAAATCCTGTAGCAACGATAGTAATTCTCATCTCGTCCTCAAGCTCGGGGTCAAACGCAACACCCCAGATAATATTTGCGTCGGGATTACACTCGTTCGCAATCATCGTGGAAGCAAGGTCAACATCCTCAAGTCCAACGTCAGGAGAAGCATAGATGCTGATAACAACACCTGTAGCTCCCTTGATAGAGGTCTCAAGCAAAGGACTTGAGATAGCCATCTTTGCGGCAACCTCTGCCTTGTCCTTACCTGTAGCGCTACCAACACCCATATGAGCAAGACCGGAGTTAGCCATAATAGATGTAACGTCAGCAAAGTCCAAGTTAATAAATCCGGGAACATTAATAAGTTCAGAAATACTCTGAACACCACGACGAAGAACATCATCAGCAACTTCAAAAGCATTTGCCAAAGTAATACGTGTTTCAGATACCTGCCTCAATCTCTCGTTAGGAATAACAACAAGAGAATCAACAAATTGACTAAGTTCCGCAATACCTTCTTCAGCCTGATCCATTCTCTTCTTACCCTCAAACGAGAAAGGCTTGGTAACAATTCCGACTGTAAGAATATCCATTTCCTTTGCAACACGAGCAACAATGGGAGCAGCACCAGTTCCAGTTCCACCGCCCATACCTGCAGTCACAAATACCATATCGGCACCGGAAAGGAGCATCTTTATATCATCAAGTGATTCTTCAGCCGCTCTAGCACCAATAGCAGGGTTGGCACCT
>JAZQWY010000157.1:0-1921 GCA_045632545.1 Eubacteriales bacterium
CTCCGAAGAAATCGTTTTTCGAAGGAGCCGAGAAATAAGAGGTCGCGTGCTTGGAGTTCTTATGCCAGCTTATATCCTTGGGCTCGGTGATGTTATCCGCACCGTACTGTCCGGATGCTATCGGGAATGTGGTGTGGCTTGCATCGTTGTGATGGTGAACATAGGTAACGTCGGGCGGGAATACGAGTCTGTAGCCCTCGTGTACCGCGACCGCCGCGTTTTCCCACCAAAGAAAATTATTCTTGTTGGGGGTTCTGTTGCTGACTCTGACGCGAGTTTCAAAATAGTTCGTATCGGGGCGAAGCACAACGCCAACCATTCCCTTTGTTCTATCGTTGGGTGCATGCTCGGAGAGCCATACTATCGCGCTTCCGTCCTCGCATTTTTCTATACTGTAATCAACGGGCATAACGGTTGAGGGACGGTGATGGAAGGGCCAGTTGAACTCAATTCCGCCCGACATCCAAGCTCCGTACGCGCCGATGAGCGCGGGCTTGATGACGTGCTGACGGTAAAGGAAGTCATAACCCGTGACCTTATCGTACGCCTCGAATATTCTTCCGCCGAGCGCGGGAATTACGGCAAGGCGGATGTAGTCGTTCTCAAGTCTGATGACCGTCCACTCCTTCTCTGCGCGATGCTCGCCGTCCGCGGTCGAAACCACTCTGTTGGGGTAGGGATTTCCCGTAGTTCCCTGATGGTTACTTGTCTCTGCAAACATTGGCATCTCTTCTGCCTCGGGTATCGGATACGTAGGTATCATCCACTGCTCAACTGCAACGTCTACAGATAAAAATTTGCTTTTCATGGCAATAACCTCTTAGTTTTCTTTCTCAAAATCAGTTAGTTTTTTGCTTTAAATTTTACTTTTGACCGACAAGTCGGTCTTTAGGTCAGTATAGCAAAATTGTCGCCAAAAAGCAAGCCTTTTTTGAAATTTTCTACCCGAAATATCTACCAAAAATATCCCCTGAAAAATGTTACTTTTAACGAAAAAGCGGCGGATCGCTCCGCCGCTTAATTTATGTTTGATTATTTTGCGCTGAATCTGTACTCGGTGGTGTAATCGTAGATCTCACCGGGCTTGAGAATGCAGTTGGTGAAGTGAGGCTTGTTGATGCTATCGGGCATAAACTGAGTCTCAAGGCAGAAGAGGATCTGAGGAGTCTGAACGTAGCCGCCCTTGAAGGGATAAGCCGCGTTCTTGATGAAGTTACCGCTGTAGAACTGAACGCAGGGAGAGTTGGTGTAGATCTCCATTGTACGTCCGGTAAGCTCGTCGTAAGCCTCGCCTCTCTTTACGGGAGTCTCGGTCTCGCCGCCCTTGAAGTTAAGGCAGTGATCATAGCCGCCCGCGATGATAAGATCCTTATCGTCGGCGTTGATATCCTTGCCGATCTCCTTTGCGACTCTGAAGTCGAAGGGAGTTCCCTCTACGCTGCGAAGCTCGCCGGTAGGAATAAGGTTCTCGTTAATGGGAAGATAGGTATCAGCGTCAAGCTGAAGCTTGATGGGATATACGTGACCTGCCGCATAGCCGCGGAGGTTGAAGTACGCGTGGTGAGTAAGGTTAACGATGGTGGTCTTATCGGTAGTAGCGTGGTAGTTGATCTTCCAGCCGTTCTCCTTGGTAAGAGTATAAGTAACCGTGAGGTCGAGGTTTCCGGGGAATCCCTCGTCTCCGTCCTCGGAGATGGTATGAAGAACGAGCGCGGGCTCGTCGCCGTCAAGCTCGGTAACCTCAAATATCTTCTGGTTAAAGCCGATATTACCGCCGTGAAGGAGATTTCCGTTGTCTTCGGTGTGATAAAGCTCGTAGTCCTTGCCCTCAAGTGTGAACTTAGCCTGATCGATTCTGTTGCCTACGCGTCCGATGAGCGCGCCCTGATAGCCGTCAGCGCCAACGTAGGACTCAAGTGTA
>JAZQWY010000158.1:0-2896 GCA_045632545.1 Eubacteriales bacterium
AAGTGTCGATGACGAATCGCCGTCCTTAACCGCACTCTGAAGTGTCAAAGGTACCGAAATATCGCCATCACCCGTAAACTTCACGCGGTAGGTCTCTCCCACCTCAAAATTCTCCGTCTGACTTTTGGTAGCCAACGTGGCAAATCTCCACTGGCTGTCATATACCATTTTTCCAACGGGACTCTTCCCCTCAGGGGATGCTACCGCGTCAGTGGAAGCTAATTCGTAATACTTATCCGGCGTGAGCGTATCTGCCTCCGCCAAAGTGAACTTACCCTCGTATCCGTCAACATTAGAATAGAAATATCCGCTTTTATCGGTCTTTATTTCCTGGCTGTCTCCTCCTGCCGCCATAAGTCGCTGACGCTCCTCGTACAGTTCACGTAACGTAGCTGGTATGGGTGATTCGCTATTATTTGTAAGAACGCTGATCTTTCCAAGCTCGGCAGTCATTCCGTCGATATTCTTAGATACGCCGCGAAGGTCTCCGTCAGCCAGCTTTTTGATTATATCGTAATAGGATTCTCCCACGGTCTTATTTACAGTCGGAAGGTCGGAGAGCGACATATCCTTCGCCATACTCTCCTCAAGCACGGCTATTCTCGCGTCAAGCTGATCAATGCTGTCGCTGACGTTTGAGTTATTTCCCTGCTCGTATACCACGGCGACACTCTCTCCCGCCGCCAGCTTTAGTCCGTCATAGGCGATATAATCTACCGCGCCGCCGTATTCGGAATATACTACCGTCTCGTCCCTGAAGATATATCCGCTAAGCTCCAGCGTAGTCTCCTCGGTGGAGCTTCTCACGACTATTGTGGACAACTCAGCTGAGAAAAGGCTGACCATATGAAACACCGTATACGCCACGACTGCCACACACAGTATGCCAACGGCAATTCTCTGCGTCATACTGCCCGACTTGAATCTTATCATACGCGCCTCTCCCTTCTCACCGCATTAATTTATATTTTACCACATTATATCCCCTTAAAAAAGAGTTCTTCCGCAGAATTTACAATATCTTCAAAACTTTTCATGCCCTTCTCGCCGTCGGCATCTATCCAATTCACATAGCTCTTGCCGCCAAACCACGTCAACTGTCGTTTAGCGTACTTTCTTGTAGCTATCTTGAGTAACTCTGTACATTCCTCAAAGCTCCTTTCGCCGCGAAAATATCCGAGAAACTCCTTATATCCGATAGCCTGCGCCGCCGTAGCGTTTCTCTCAAAGACACCCGCACCCATAAGTGCGCGCGTCTCGGCTTCGAGCCCGTCCTCTATCATTTTGTCAACTCTCTCGTAGATACGTTTGCGAAGTATCTCCCTGTCGTTGTATCTAAGCGCTATTACGGTAGCGTCATATTTTGAGGGGACTTCCTGAGAGAGTCTGTCAAGCTCGGATTTTTTAATACCGCTTGTCCTATATATCTCAAGCGCGCGGACTACTCTCTTGACATTGTTCGGGTGTGTCACCGCGGCACTTTCGGGGTCTAGCCTCACAAGCTCGGCGAAAAGCGCCTCTTTGCCGTGCGTCTGGGCAAACTCAAAAAGCTCCCGTCTCACTGCCTCGTCAGGACTGCTCCCCTCGGCGAAATCCGAGCCGCGCAAAAGGGCGTCAAGATAAAGCCCCGTACCGCCGCAAATTATAGGCAGCCTACCGCGCGCCGACACGTCCTCTATCACTATCGCAGCCTCCTTGACATATTCCGCACAGGAATAGTTCTCCCAAGGCTCAGCGATATCTATCATATGGTGGACTACCTTCTCACGCTCAGCGAGGGTGGGCTTGGCAGTGCCTATATCCATTTTCTTATAGACCTGCATAGAATCGCAGGAGACTATCTCCCCGCCGAGCTGCTTGGCAATCTCAATAGCAAGTCCGCTTTTCCCACTCGCCGTAGCCCCCGCCACGGCAAGTATCTTTATCTTTTCGCTCATAGTTTCACTTTCATAGTTGATTGTTTTATGATTGTGGGGGCGTTTTTTCAACGCCCGCGGGCGAACACAGTTCGCCCCTACCGTGTTGTTTTTCTATTATTGAATGAACATCGCGTCGCCGAATGAGAAAAATCTATATTTCTCATCTACTGCCGTCTTATAGGCTTCCATAACCGAATCCTTATTGTAAAAAGCCGAAACCAGCATAAGAAGCGTACTCTCGGGCAGGTGGAAATTGGTTATCAGCGCATCTACAGCCTTGAATTTATACCCCGGATATATAAATATTCCCGTGTCACCAGACATAGCCCTGATGCGTCCTTCGTCATCAGCCGCGCTCTCAAGTGTGCGGCAGGAGGTCGTTCCCACGCAGATAACGCGTCCGCCCGCCGCGCGAGCCTCATTGATAACTCTCGCGCTCTCCTCCGAGACCGAGAAAAACTCTGTGTGCATAGTGTGCTCGTCTATCCTATCTACCTTGACGGGACGGAATGTCCCAAGCCCCACGTGGAGCATCACTCTCACTATCGAAACACCCTTCTGTCTTATCCTCTCCATAAGCTCCTCGGTGAAATGAAGTCCCGCCGTGGGAGCAGCCGCAGAGCCTTCCTTATTTGCGTAGACAGTTTGGTATCTGGACTGGTCCTCAAGTCTCTCGGTAATGTACGGCGGCAGGGGCATAAGTCCTATCTTGTGAAGTATGGCGTAGATATTCTCACCCACGTCTCTGTCGTACTCAAATTTTATTATTCTGTTTCCTTCCTCAACTATATCGACTATCTCTCCGCGAAGTATCCCGCCTCCAAACACAAGTCTTGCGCCTATCTTCGCCCTCTTGCCCGGCTTGACGAGAGTTTCCCAAGTATCAAGCTCCTTTTGCTTCAGCAGAAGCAGCTCTATACCCACCTCTTCTCTGCCCTCCACATGACCGTAAAGCCTTGCGGGTATCACCTTTGAGT
>JAZQWY010000159.1:0-4030 GCA_045632545.1 Eubacteriales bacterium
TCTCTATAGTCTCTGCTGCAGCCTCTTCATCTGTAGCTGCTTCGGAAGGCGTTTTTTCGATAGCTTCTTCCGTAGCTTCGGCAACAGACGCTTCTTCCGCTACACTTTCAACAGACTTCTTCTTTCCTATCTTCATAAAAAGCTTACAAAGAGGACCAGAGAAGCAGTTAAGTATTGCTTTAACTATAAGGAATAGCGCAAAGAACATAATCGGCGCTATAAGCATTGCGATAAGCGCCTTGAACGCGTCTGGCGCGGAAGGTACGCTCTCAAGCAGCTTACCGATTCCGTCCGAGGGCAAAAAGCCTTTGACTATATTAAACAAAAGTCCACCCATGAGCCAAGCGAGGAGCGCCGCCAGCGCCATAGATATTACCGCTGATAGCACCACCATAATTATCCTTGAGAGAGAATACTGGAATTTGTACTTTCTGCCTTTGAGCATTCCGCAAAGCGCGAAAATCAACGCAAAAAACAGGAACACTCCAAAAAATATCAATTCAAACATACAAAGCCTCCACTTTTTAGATATTAAGGTAAATTTAATTAGCATTTACACAATAATAATATACCTTTTTTCCTAAATTGTCAATAAAATCCTTGTGAAACTATATTTTTTTGTTACCGAAAACAAAAAATCGGTGATATTACTTGAATATGATTGACAATTCGGTCAAAATGTGATACCATTAACTCGATTTTTATTCCAATGGGGGAAACCAAAATTATGCGAAAAACAAAAATAGTATGTACGATAGGTCCTGCGTGTAACAACGAGGAAACACTAAAAAGAATGTGTCTTGCGGGAATGAACGTGGCAAGACTCAATTTTTCACACGGTACTCATGAGGAGCACCTTAAAACGATAAATTTGATAAAAAAGGTACGCAGTGAGCTCGACATGCCCATCGCTATCCTTCTTGATACAAAGGGACCCGAATTCAGAATAAAGACCTTCGCCGAAGGCAAGATAATGCTGAACGACAATGATAAATTCACCTTCACAACGGACGATATCGAGGGAGACCAGACAAGAGTTTCGGTAAGCTACAAGGGACTTCCCTCCGATATGGCTCCGGGTGACAGAATACTTCTCAACAACGGACTTGTTATTTTCACAGTCGAGAGTGTCACCGATACCGATATCAACTGCCGAGTTGACGTTGGCGGTGAGCTTTCCAACAGAAAGAGCATGAGCTTCCCCGGAAAAGTGCTCAATCAGGTATATCTCAGCGAATACGACAAGCAGGATATCCTTTTTGGAATTGAGAATGAGGTAGATTTCATCGCTTGCTCCTTCGTATCCACAAGACAGGATCTTATAGACGTAAATAACTTTATCCGTGAGAACAACGGCGGTGATATCGACGTTATCGCGAAGATCGAAAATCGCCCGGGTGTGGACAATATCACAGAGATATGCAAAGAATGTGACGGTATTATGATAGGCAGAGGAGATATGGGTGTTGAGATACCATTTGAAGAGCTTCCCGCGATACAAAAGCACCTTATAACCACCTGCCGTCTTCTTGGAAAGAGAGTTATCACGGCAACCGAGATGCTTGAATCTATGATACACAATCCCCGCCCCACGAGAGCAGAGATATCCGATGTGGCAAACGCCGTTTACGACGGAACCAGCGCGATAATGCTCTCGGGGGAAACGGCTGCGGGAAAATATCCCGTGCTCACGGTCAGCACTATGTCGCGTATTGCCGAGCAGACCGAGCAGAATATCAACTACGAAAAGCTTTTCAGAAATTCCGAATTCATAATCAAAAACACGGTAGACGCTATATCCCACGCCACCTGCGGAATGGCTTTGGATATAAACGCGAGGGCTATCGTTGCCTGTACCCTCTCAGGTATGACCGCTAGAATGGTATCCCGTTTCCGTCCTCACGTTGATATAATCGGAATGACTACTGACGAAAAGACTTGGAGAAAGCTTGCTCTTTCCTGGGGTGTAACACCTATTATGACAGAAACCTTCAGTTCACCAGACATTCTGTTTTACCACGCCAAGAACACAGCAAAGCAGTGTATGAACCTCTCGAACGGAGACAAGATAGTTATAACGGGCGGTCTTACAAACGGTCACTCGGGCAACACCGATATAATTAAAATAGAATCTATAGTAGGCAAGCCTTCCGCAAAAAAATCCTGATATGTATAAACGGGCAATTCAAATTGCCCGTTTATACGCACCTAAATAGTTTCTTTTTATAACTGTTGCGTTTATATTCAAATTTAGTTTACAAAAGTCATCTTTAATGTTTCATAAAATTGTTGTATACTATTTTTTATTACCGTTAAAAAGAGGAGTAGCCTTTTATGCTAAAAATACTTTTGAGGAGCGTCCGCGAGTACAAAAAAAGCTCTATACTCGCTCCGCTTTTTATTGCCGCAGAGGTCTGTGTGGAATGTACCATACCGTTCGTGACGGCAAAGCTTGTAAATAATATCGAGACGGGCTGCGATATGCCAACGCTTCTGAAATACGCGGCGCTTCTGGTCATTCTTGCACTCACCTCACTTACTTTCGGTGTGCTCTCCGCGCATTTCTGTTCTATCGCTTCCTGCGGATTTGCGAAGAACCTGAGACACGACCTTTACTATTCGATACAGGATTTTTCCTTCACGAACATCGATAAATTTTCCACGTCAAGCCTTGTGACAAGACTTACCACCGACGTGAACAACATTCAGATATCCTATATGATGATAATAAGAACGGCAGTGCGTTCACCCCTGATGTTGATATTCGCCTTCACTATGGCAATGATAGTCAGCCCATCAGTGTCCGTCGCATTCGCGGTGATAATCCCAATTCTGGCTATCGGACTTATCCTCATAATAAAAAATTCTTGGGACATCTTTCACTCAGTTTTCAAGAAATACGACGCGCTCAACAATTCGGTTCAGGAAAACGTCAGCGGAATGAGAGTTGTAAAAGCGTTCGTCCGCGAGGACTATGAGACTAAAAAGTTCAACGAGGCGTCTGACAACGTCTGCGCCGACTTCACAAAGGCTGAGAAGATACTCGCGCTGAATAATCCCCTTATGCAGTTCTGTATGAACGGACTTATGGTAGCGGTTTGCTTTATAGGCTCGCGCCTTATCATAAAAAGCAGCGGCACGGAGATGATGGTCGGAGATCTCGCCTCGCTGATAACCTACGGCGTACAGATACTTATGAGCCTTATGATGCTCTCGATGATAATAGTCACTATTGCCCTTTCTATGGCATCGGCAAAGCGTGTCACTGAGGTGCTCTCCGAGAAAAGTTCGATACTTAACCCTGTGAACCCCGTGACGGACGTCGCCAACGGCAGTATAACCTTCGAGAACGTAAGCTTCAAGTATTCAGCCGAAGCTGAGAATTTTGCCCTTGCCGACATCAATATATCTATCGCTTCAGGTGAGACGGTAGGTATCATCGGCGGTACGGGTAGCAGTAAGACCTCGCTGATACAGCTTATCCCACGTCTTTATGACACCACCGAGGGCTCTGTCAAGATAGCGGGAATTGACGTAAGGGATTACGACATCAAAGCACTGAGAGACAACGTAGCAGTAGTGCTTCAGAAAAATCTTCTTTTCTCAGGCACTATCAAGGACAATCTCCACTGGGGAGACCCTGACGCTACAGACGAGGATATGGAACGCATATGTAAGCTGGCTCAGGCAGACGAATTTATTCAGAAATTCCCCGACAAGTACGATACCTATATCGAACAGGGCGGAACTAACGTCTCGGGAGGACAGAAGCAGCGGCTCTGCATTGCCCGTGCGTTGCTCAAAAAGCCCAAGGTGCTTATACTTGACGACTCCACGAGCGCGGTTGATACAAAGACCGACGCCCTTATCAGACGCGCCTTTGCCGAGGAGATACCCGGCACTACCAAGATAATAATCGCTCAGAGGATATCCTCGGTACAGCACGCCGACAAGATAATCGTTATGAACGACGGCAGGATAGAGGCTATGGGAACTCACGCCGAGCTTCTCGAGACGAGCTCGATATACT
>JAZQWY010000160.1:0-3098 GCA_045632545.1 Eubacteriales bacterium
TCATTCTCTTTCAAATTCCCAAACGTCTGGGAATTTGAACAGCTCTAACAAATCATAAGCAACACCTTCCTTTCATATCAGTTTTTTTACGTCTGTTATAAAAAGCTTGTCGTACCTCTCGGCAGCGCGTTCCGTCGGAATACCGAAGAAATCATGCCGTATGAAGGTATAAGTCTTTTTATCAAATTTATCCGCTAAGAGATATCCGTCTACCATTCCCGCCGGGTTTATCGAGAGCATACCGGAGCCGCCCGTCGCAACAAAAATTTGATGATAAAGGTCTACCTCAATTCCTGCCCTGCTCATTGATTCGGGCTTCAGGATAAGCGCTTTATATACCCATTCCGCTCCACCACCTTTCGGCGTTTGCTTTTTGGCGTCATAGTAATCAAACATAATATATTCAGTCCGTTTTTCAAGCCTATTAAGCCGTATCCTATCAGCTATCTCGCAACGAGAGCACCTGTAGTTTCTTTCGCAATTTACCATAGCAGAGGGAATATGTATACACAAATTTTTCGGAAGTTTACCTATCATATCCGTTACCTCAAAGACAGCAGCTCATCAAGCTCGTTTGCGTCCTGCGCTTTATTACAAGCGTCCGAGACCTTAGCGGGAGAGAAGAACGCCATAAATATGTATAGAATGTATCTCATATCAAATTCCTTTCAGCTTTATAAAATGTCCGCCGTTAGCAAGGACCTTCTTTATTTGCTTCTCCGAAGCCAAGTCCACGCACAAAATAAGCGGAATATTGCGGCCATCAACGTCGTCAACGTAATGAAGCGCAAACGGACAGTCCGAGCACTGCTTCACCCGGTGACATATTTCATCACAATCGAACAGATTCAGCTCCTCAATCTTTTTGAAGCGCTCATCTCCGACCGCTTGACAAAGGTCTTCAAACATCTTATTATTCCTCCAATACTTCTTTTTTTATTTTTTCCTGGTCGTCGTCACTGAAAGGAATATCCTTAATCTGCACAACGCGGTAATGATTTATTCTCAGCAGACAGAACGGACCCCATTCAGTCCTTCCATACACCTCACCTCTGCCACTTTCCAGCTTATTAAGCTGAGAGTAGGACAGATGAAAAGGATATTTACTCTTTATTCCGCTGTTTTTTGAGGGATATACCATAAAAGGTTCGGCAGGCCCGCGTTTAGAATCCATTCTTACCTTCACGTAGCGCGGATCTGCGTAAAGTCTAACGTACCTTTCAGCAGATTCAGTGTAAAGCATAATCAATAAGACACTGAAAAGCATAATCTGCCGAAGGAGTTCTCGAAGCAATAGCAGCTTTGAGATTATCCTCATCGAGCGCGAGGTCAAGATCCACAAAGATATCATAATCGTCGCCAACGTTCTCTACAAAAAAGTTTTCGACACTGTCCTTATACGCCGCAACCAATTTGCGCGATATACATTCATTAAAGCACATTATATAATCTCCTTTATTTTTTAATACACATCCACCGCGCGAGTCGCGCAAGAGGTATCATTGTTTTTCGGCTCCCAATCTTAACCGTAGGGAGTGGATTATGTACTCGATTTATAGACGAGTAGACCGTCTTAACGTTCACACCGAGCGCCCTAGCGCATTCATCAACGTCAATAGCTACTCTGTCAGGAAACATCTCATTTAGTGTTTCCAACGTCTCACGATATCCAACTAATTCCATCAGAGCTCCTCTTTACCTTCCGTTTCGAGCTGCGCCCTCAACTCCTCTATCTGCTTCTCCAGCTCCTCAACGTAATCGATTAGCTGAGCGCGGGTAAATTTCTCAAATCGACTTGGCTTCGGTTCTTCAGGCGTTATCTCCTCTGCTCCGTCAATTCCGTCGTCCTTGTGTTGCGATGTCGCAACCAATTTCTTTTTCAAATCGCGAACTTGCTTTATCGTCATATCAGCAGTGATAAGCTCTCGGTCAGCTTCGCTCATAGGAAGCATTTCAACAAGAACAGACCACTTATAGGGCTTATACTTGTCCTGCAATCCCTTACTCGCAGGCTTCTTGCCGAACTCAGATACAACGTTCACCAAGCGACTAACCTCGGACTTATCAAGCCCAAATTCCTTTTCACACACCGCAAAAAAGACGTTAGCGTTAGCGTTTCTATCAAGGAAGTGACCGTATTCGCGCGTCAGTTCCTTATCGGCGCAACGGCAGGAATAGGACTTGCTTTTATAAAACCTCGCCAGCTCCAGCCCGAGCGTATATTTCTTTACGTCGGAATCACTTACAATTTTCTTGATACTGTCAATATATCCCTGTGCCTGCGCTTTCGTTTCTTCCTTATACGCCTGTCCGTAATATTCCTTGTTTCGTTTCTTAAAATCAATCATCAGATTTACTCCGTTTCTTCAAAGCCCTCTCGGCTTTCGCGTATGTATAAAACACGTTCTTTGAAACCTCATCTTCAGTATAAGCCCAGCCGATTTCAGAATTTGTACAACAAACAAAATGATAATAAAATTCGTTATCCTCATCGTCGCCTTCGTGATATCCGCATCCAAAAACCTCGCATAAATAAATAATATCGTCATTTCCTATACAGTAAACTTTACTTTTCAGAGGAAAGCGAAAAGTTACAACAACTCCAACGATATTCGCAAGGAAAAAAGCAAAAGCCGGTAAGAAAAAAACATATAAATATCCAAACCAAAAATCCATTTTATTCACACTCCTTCACGATATATATCCAAAGCCTTGACAAGCGCACCTCGGAGCTTGTCCGCAGTCTCTTTGTCGGTAGGATCCCAGTGTGATATTATCTCAGTAAGTATTTTGAACTCATTTTGAAACAGTCCAAAATGAACTGCAAACTTTTGTATTTCCGAGGATTCAGCGCGTTTGAGCCGTTCTGTCAAGTTCTGGAGCTTATCCTCATATTCCTTACGGATAGCCTCCTCATCAGGCGGCTGTTTTTCGGAAAGCTCCCGGAGTTGTTTCTCAGCCGCGTCGGCTCTTTCGTTCACCGTCTTAAGCTCTTTGAAATAATCGTTAGCTCTGGCCGATGCAGCATAACAATCACTTGTGAGTTTTTCGATTTTTGAGATAAGTTCCATGCTTTTTTTATGAGTGATAAATTTTGA
>JAZQWY010000161.1:0-3710 GCA_045632545.1 Eubacteriales bacterium
ATACGCGCAAAGCCTTCTCCGCTTGCGCCAAAGGCATTTCCGGGAACGATAGCGCACTTGTACTCGTAAAGGAGTCTGTTGCAGAATTCCTCTCCCGACATACCGAAGTCTCCGATCCTCGGGAAGATATAAAATGCTCCCTCGGGCTCAAAGGACTCAATTCCTATGCTCTTAAGACCGTTGTAAATATATCTGCGACGGCGGTTGTACTCGTCTATCATGGTTCTGATATCATCTTCGCCGTTGCGCAGGGCTTCAATAGCCGCGAACTGCGACGTTGTAGGCGAGGACATTATTCCGTACTGATGTATCTTCAGCATCTGCTCTGCGAGGGGCGCGGGAGCACAGATATAACCGAGACGCCAGCCTGTCATAGCGTAAGCCTTGGAAAATCCGCTGGCGATGATAGTTCGCTCCTTCATGCCTTCAATCGAAGCGATAGAGCAGTGGTCGCCCGTGTAGGTAAGCTCGGCGTATATCTCGTCGGAGAGGACGAGTATATTTGTGTCACGCAGTATCTCTGCTATCTCCTCAAGCTCTTTCTTGGTCATAATAGCGCCCGTGGGGTTGTTGGGGTAGGGAAGGACGAGCAGCTTCGTCTTGGGGGTGATAGCCGCCTTCAGCGCCTCGGGATTTATTTTGAAATTATCCTCAAGCTTAGTCTCAAGTATAACGGGAACAGCGCCCGACATTCTCGCCAAGGGGGCGTAACAAACGAATGAGGGGGTAGGCACGATGACCTCGTCGCCCGGCTCGATGACCGAACGGAAAGCGATGTCGATAGCTTCGCTTCCGCCGACGGTAACTATCACCTCTTTCTCGGGGACATAAGAGATACCGAAGCGGCGAGACATATAATTGTTTATCTCGGAGCGCAGCTCCATAAGACCTGCGTTTGCCGTGTAGTAGGTCTTGCCCTTCTCAAGACTTGCGATACCAGCCTCGCGAATATGCCAAGGGGTTTGAAAGTCAGGCTCACCCACGGTAAGTCCAACAACATCGGTCATTGTGTTCATAAGGTCGAAAAATTTACGTATTCCCGATTTAGGTGTATTTACCACCGTCTGGGAAAGCACCTTGCTGTAATCTATCATAGCTTAATATTTTCCTCTCTCATCAATTTCGGGCGTGTCATAGAGGACGCCCTTGTCCTTGTATTTATGGAGCACGAAGTGCGTCGCCGTAGACATAACTGAGTCGATAGTGGCGAGCTTCTGCGATACGAAGTAAGCGACCTCCTTCATAGTTTTGCCCTCAATGAGGACAGAAAGGTCGTACGCTCCTGACATAAGATATACCGCCTGAACTTCGGGGTAATTGTATATCTTCTCAGCCACGCGGTCGAAGCCGCGGTCACGCTGAGGTGTCAGCTTTACCTCTATCATAGCAGTCACAGACTCGCGTTCGGTCTTTTCCCAGTCGATGATAGTCTTGTATCCGAGGATAGTTCCGTTAGCTTCAAGAGAATCAACCTCGCTCTTTACAGTAGCCTCGTCTGTGTCAAGCATAACCGAGAGCTGCTTTTCGGTAAGCCTTGCGTCATTTTCGAGAAGCTTGAGTATTTCGTTTTTCATAAATAACTTCCTTTCTTAGCGTGGAAATGTCTTTATTTTGAATTTATCTTTTCAAGGATACTTTCATAGGAAAGTCCATATTTGTTCGCAATATCGCGGGCGTAGCTCTTACCGTCGGGCTTTGCGCGTACTATCTTGAAGGAGCGTTTGCCCTCCTCAATACCCGCAACCAGCGTGTCTATCACGGCTCCTCCCGTGGCAGAGGCTCGGGCGTTGATATTGTCTATCTCCGCCGCCAGCTCGTGCAGGTGGGTGGAGAAAAGGCAACGGCAGCCGATGTAGCTCAGTCCCGAGAGAACCTCAGCGGCGATATATGACGCCTCGTACGAGCCTGTGGACGAGAGTGATTCGTCGAGCAGGACGAGACTGTACTTGGTCACGTTATCAAATATCTCGCCAAGACGGGCGCATTCCTCGCCAAGACGTCCCTTGTCGATGGTGTCGTCCGCACCAGTGGGGAAGTGAGTGAATATCGCGTCGGCGATACTTACGTCAAGGCTGTCCGCGGGTATGAACATACCGAGCTGCGTCAGCGCCTGAGCGATACCCACGGCGCAGGTTATGACCGATTTTCCGCCTCTGTTAGGACCTGTCAGCACGTAGATGTGAGCATTGTCGCCGTCAAAAACTATGTCGTTGGGGACTATCTCGTCGTCAACCTTGAGAGCAACGCAGGGGTTGTAAAGTCCCGCGGCGCGGAAGCATCTTTCATCGGCATCGACTATGTTTGGAACAGTGAGAGCGCAACCCTTTTCGTTCAGTCTGCGCATAAATTCCGTGCCCTTTACGAGAAATTCTATCTCGGGCATAAGGTTGAGGAGAAAGTCGGTATTTTCAAGCACGTATGCCTGAACTATCTTTTTCCAAGAGCGCAGAGACTGCTTGTATACCTCGTTTATCGCCGAATTGAAGGCGAGCGAGAGGGCGGTCTTCTGATTCTCGGACTGCTTCTTCCCAAAGGGAACAAGGTTGGCTATACAGGTATATTCATCTTCCTTGAAGTTAAGATGAAGAATTTTCTCAATAACGTCGCCCGAACGGAATGCCTCGGGGTTTATCGAAAGCACACCCGCGCTCGAAGGTCTGAGCTGAGAGTCGAGGTTAACGCCTATGGTGACGCTCTTTATCTCTCGCACACGGTTCGTGAGCTCGGCGAGCTTTGCGTTAAGATCTCTGTAGTAATCGCTTTCGGCAAGCTCAGCTATTCTGTCAGCGAGGGTGATGATGGATCTGCTGTTCAGTCTTGAACGAACGGCTCCAAGTCCTTCGTGGAGCGTTTCTATACAGGATATGTATAGCTCTATCTCGGTGATGCTCTCAAGATATGATGACGTGTCTCCGTTGTCGGCTTCAAGCCGTCGGAGCTCCATAATGTCGGTAAGTATGGGGATAAGTCTGTTCAGTGTCTTAGCTATCTCGGGGCAGTCCAGCATATCACGGAACACCTCGGCGCGGTATTTTATGACCTCGGCGCTTGTGGTGAAATATTCGTCCAGATCACTGTTTTTCAGGCTAAAGACCTCAAGAAGTCCAAGCTCCTCAAGGGCGAACATATTGATATCGGGTCTGTCGTTGCCGTTGTAATGTTTCTGCTGAGACTCGGCATCGGGGAATATCAGACTGAAATTTGAAAAATCCTGATTCATTTTTGACCTTACCTTTCAGGTGATTTTAACGAAGAAAATTGAGGACGAAAAACGTTGCCGCAATTTGAACCGCTATTATCAGCGGGATACCTACCATAAATTTTATATGCTTTGTTTTATGGCGGATAATGAGCATCGTTATAAGCATAGCCACAGAGCCGCCGAGGGCAGAGAGAAGCAGAAGCGTTCTCTCGCGTGTGCGGTGCTTTTGCAGATGCTTCGCGGCGACCTTGTCGTAACAGCAAACGATTATAGAAATTAGTGAGATAGCCGACAGGTAGATAAGAGGAATGAGAACGGAAAGGCTTGTAAAATCAATATTTCCGAACATATTTTTTCCTTTCTTGCACCGTATCCGCTATAGCGGATACGGCGAATGAGAGTGATTATTGCTTTTTGGGGTAGCTGTCCTTAAGTCCTACGACTCTGTTGAAGGTGTTCTCGTATTTCGTATCCTTGCAGAAATATCCGTTACGAACAAACTGGAATC
>JAZQWY010000162.1:0-11284 GCA_045632545.1 Eubacteriales bacterium
AGATATCCTCCCGAAAGACCGCCCTTGAGCTGCTTTCTGAAGCCTTCCTCTTTCATTATCTCCACGAGCTCGCCCCCTTTCTGTTTTCTGAAATAATTATATCACTTTTTTGCCGTAAGTCAACCGCAGGTTATCTGCCCTTCTTTTTAGCGTATCTCGCAATTTTTTTAGACTTGGAATTATCCTGTCCCTGGCGGGGCGCATATCTCTTTTTCTCTCCGCGCCTTGCTCCATTCCCCGAGCTCTCGGGCTTTACGAGACATTCCTTGCCGTAGCCGATAAGGTCCTCTCGGCCAAGTTTTCTGAGTGCCTCGCGCACAAGAGACGCGTTCTGCGGTCTGTTGTACTGAAGAAGCGCCCTCTGAAGCTGCTTCTCGCGGTAATCGGTCGAAACGTATACAGGCTTCATATCAAGTGGATTTATCCCTGTTCGGAACATCACGGTCGACGCCGTTCCCGGGGTGGGATAGAAATCCTGAACCTGCTCGGGGGCGTAGTTGTCACGTTTAAGACAGAGCGCAAGCTCCAACGCGTCCTTAAGTGTTGAGCCCGGGTGGCTTGACATAAGATACGGCACGAGATACTGCTCCTTGCCCATACTCTCAGTCAACTCAAAAAATCTCCTTCTGAATCCCTGATATACCGAAAAATCGGGTTTACCCATACATTTGAGAACTCCCGACGAGCAATGCTCGGGAGCGACCTTTAGCTGTCCGCTGACATTGTCGCTGACAAGCTTCTTGAAAAACGCCTCGTTTTTATCAAGCATCAGGTAGTCAAATCTAATGCCCGAGCGTATGAACACCTTTTTCACCTTTGGCAGCGCCTCAATATCCGATATAAGCCGCATATATTCGCTATGGTCTACCTTGAGATTTTTGCAGGGCGTGGGAGCGAGACATTTCCTTGACGTACACACGCCGTCCTTAAGCTGCTTATCACAAGCAGGATAGCGGAAATTCGCCGTAGGACCGCCCACATCGTGGATATACCCCTTAAAATCTGGAAGCTCGGTTATCTTCCTTGCCTCTCCAAGCACACTCTCTCGGCTTCTTGAACGGACAGTCCTTCCCTGATGGAAGGCAAGCGCGCAGAAATTACAAGCGCCGAAGCACCCCCTGTTGTGTGTTACCGAAAAACGCACCTCCTCTATAGCGGGAACACCGCCCGCCGCCTCATACGAGGGATGGTAGGTACGCATATACGGCAGTGCGTAAACACGGTCAAGCTCCTCTCTCTCCAGCGGTGGCATAGGGGGATTCTGAACGAGTATCTTGTTGTCGTACCTCTCCACTATCGCCTTTCCGCTTATAGCGTCCTGATTTTTATACTGTATTCCAAAAGCTTCGGCGTATTTTATGTTATCGGTCTTAAGCTCGTCATAATCAAATGTCGCCGCCACGTCGAAGTGTATCTTGTCCTCAGGAAGCGCCATATACACACAACCGCGCACGTCGCGTATCTTCTTTATCGGCACACCCTTGTCAAGTAGGCTCGCAATACGCAGAAGAATATTCTCACCCATACCGTAGGTGAGGATATCGGCTCTCGAATCCACGAGTATCGAGCGCCTTATCTTGTCCGACCAATAGTCATAATGCGCGAAGCGGCGCAGAGACGCCTCAAGTCCGCCTATGATTATCGGCACGTCTCCGTACGCCTCCCGAATACGGTTACAGTAGACGATAGTCGCCCTGTCGGGGCGAAGCCCCGCCTTGCCGCCGGGTGAGTAATAGTCATATGTTCTTTTCTTCTTAGACACAGTATAATGCGCCACCATAGAGTCGATATTTCCCGCGGTGACAAGAAATCCGAGCCTCGGTCTGCCAAACTCACGGAAAGCGTCACAGCTCCTGTAATCGGGCTGAGAAAGTATCGCCACGCGAAAGCCCGCGTCCTCAAGCACCCTCGAAATTATAGCTACGCCGAAGCTCGGGTGGTCAACGTAAGCGTCACCCGTAACGTAGACGAAATCGGGTCGCTCCCAACCGAGAGCGTCACATTCGGCTTTATTTATCGGTAAAAATCCATTTGCCTTCATATTATCTCCAAGCCGCCGCACACACGGCGAAAATCATATTCAAAAAGTTCAAAATCGTATTTACTCTTATATTCTATCACAAATATTTCAAAACTTCAATAGTCCCGTTGACAATAGACTTGATAATATGTATAATATTTCTGACAACACGAAAGGAAGCTATCGACTATGAAGCTATCACCAATCGCGCATGACGGAGTAAGCGCGAGGAAGCGGCTCGACGTATTCCGCGCCGTCCTTACGTCGAACGGCATATCACGCAACAAAGCAGCAGAGGTTTGCGGCATCAGTAGCGTGACCGTCGGAAAGATAATCTCCTCTATGCTCTCGGACCGACTTATCACCGCCGAAAAGCAGTCCCTGCAAAAGGGACGGAGCACAGAGATATTTTATGCCTCATCAAAAATAAAGGTCATCGTCATCTGCCTTGAAAAGCAAAGACTTTCGACTGTGATATCCGATATCAGGGGAAATATCAAATTCTCGCATTCTCAGCCGATAAACGACAGTATCCCATATATGTCAAACGTCTCCGACCTTGTCACCGCCGCGTATGAGCCAATATCCCGCGCCGTAAGAGAGCATATCTGCGGAGTTTGCGTGATAACCGAGGACAGAACATCTCGCTCCGATATTGAGGTCATAAATCAGATAATCCCCGAGTTTTCCGCAGATATAACGGTTGACAGGCGCGAGTGCGAGACCGAATATATGCGCCGAGAATATCCAAATGAACGCGTGCTCCTTGCGCGAATAGCCGACACCGTAGAGTTCTCTCTCGTATGCGACGGCATCGACCTTAGCTCACGCAACGCTCAAAGCATACCCTTTGAAGGTATGGATGAGGAAAAGGTATCCCGCCGTATAGCAGACACACTTGCCGCGCTCTCCCGCGCGGTGCTTCCCGACCGCGTAATAATTGAAGCCGAGAAAATATATGTCACCCGCGACCTCGTTTCGGGAATCAAGCGCGAGTTCAAACGGCTCAGCCGTATAACAGATAAAGACATGCCCATGTTCGTCGCAAGCGGTGATACACCGATCGCAATCTCCTCGGCTATAAAAATGACAGCAGATATGATTATCTCCACCCTCGCGGGGGTAACGGGATAAACGGACGGCTGTTGCGGAATATTCCGCAACAGCCGTAATTTATAAGTTTTCGGTACGTAACACCCGACGCTTGTAGGATATATAGCAGACTATCAGGAAAACAGCGAGTAAGATAACAGTTCCCACAGCCACGCCCGACATATCTATAAGCACGTCAATAAAGGACGGTCCTCTGCCCTCGGTACTGCCCTGAACGATAAACTCATCAATAAACGCCACAGCGGCGCAAAAGGGTAAGGTAAGAATAGAGGTCAACGCCCGATATTTAGTTGAAGGCTTGGGTAGCAGCTTCGATATCAGCAGAACGTCCGCGCAGACTATCAGCCCCAATATCATATACTCGGTGAAATGCGCGCCCTTTCTTACGGTGCGCTCGGAGATAGGCTCCTCTATTCCCACGCTCTGCGCTACCTCGTTTACGACCTCGTGAACCTGTGAGCTCGCCTTGCCCGACTCCTCGCCCGTCTTTGCGGAATTAGACCATATAAAGCCGACCCAAACGAGCGCGACGACGGTGCAAATGATGATAGATATGTATTTTTTCAAGCAGATATACCTCCCTGCGTAATATGTTTTTTATTGCGATAAAAAATATTTTATATTCTCTTGAAAATATTCAAAAGATGTGTTATAATAAACAAGCTGACCTATTTTTAAGCAAAATTGAATACGCCTGCATAGTTAAATGGATATAATAAACCCCTCCTAAGGGTTAGTTATGGGTTCGATTCCCGTTGCGGGTGCCAAATTCAAGGGTATCTCCTTTTGGAAATGCCCTTAAATTTTTGACATCTCCACCTAATTGAACCCCTTGAATTTGCGACAGCGGAGCAAATTCAACATTTGCGCTCAGCAGACGCCACCTTAAACTATGTTTTGGCGCAAACAGTGATTCCCGTTGCGGGTGCCACGGGGCAGTCACAAGGCTGCCTTTTCCTTTACCCTGCCGAGATTCCGCTACGGCTGCCGCCTCGCGCTTTTTCCACCGTGTCATCCTGAGCGTAGTCGAAATCCAAGCGCAGCGAGGATCGAATGGCGCGTAGTGACATTCGGGATCTCGGTGAAAAACGTTCGACTCGCTATGCTCGCTCAGAATGACACGGCAGGGCTTCTCGCAAGGTGGGTATCCCACTTCGCGAAATGCTCGGAGAGGGTGAAAAATTGGCGTGTGACGGCAATTTTACCCCACTCCTTATCCTGTTCACTAAAACGATGTTTTACGTAATTCGTGGCATACAAAATGAATAGACTTAGAAAGTTTCACTTTTTTGCTTGTCCACCCCTTGTACACCCGTACACTATAAAGCACCGTAAAAACAACTCGCAAACCCACAGCCTACCAAGCGTAAAATCTGCGTATTTCGTGGATTTTACGCTTATTTTGCAAGAAAATCACACATTTCTGCTCAGCTTTATTTCTATCCCGCCCCACAAGTATACCATACCGCGACAAAATTTGCAAGAAAAATCTGTAACATACAAATATTACAAAAATATACTGAGGTTTTAGTCCAAGTAAATCATCTTGTCTATTGACATAAAGGAAATTTAGATATATAATATATACGTAAATCATACAAAAGAGCTCCCCTCTTTCATTTTCTGAATTTCGGGCGCTCGGAAAGGAAATAATTATGGTAGTAACTAAGGCAAGTATTATAGGCGACGTTCTCGACCACGACGTTGACACGGCAAAATTTTTCTTTGAAATAGGTATGCACTGTCTCGGATGCCCCTCCGCAAGAGGTGAGTCGATAGAGGCTGCTTGTATGGTACACGGAACAGACGCTGACGCGCTCGTAGCTAAGATAAACGAATTTCTCGCGTCAAAAAGCAAATAATCTGTTCGGGAAGTATCCTGATTAAGTCCTATGGGAGGGAGCTTATTTCGCGAAGCCCCCTCCCCATTTGCATATCCCCTTTCGAGTGTATTTCAAGCTCGGCATTAAAATACGCTCGAAAAGGAATGTGAAGATATTTCAACTCACACTGCTCAGGAGGGAAAATGAATTCTCCAAAACTATCACCAAGGCTTCTTGCCGCCGCAGGCTTCGTCCGCAACGGCTCCTTTGCGGCGGATATAGGCACAGACCACGCCTATCTCCCCATATATCTCTGCTCGTCGGGCAGAATAATAGGGGCGGTCGCTTCGGATATAAACGAGGGTCCTGTGGCGAGGGCTTTAATAAACGTGGCAGACTACCACCTCACGAAAAAGATAACTGTGCTACGCGCCGACGGACTTTCTGGCATTGAGGAATACCGCCCGAATGATATAATGATATGCGGTATGGGCGGAGAGCTTATCACCGAGATAATTAAGTCTGCCGAATGGACGAGGGATAAAAAAATACGGCTCATTCTCCAGCCTATGACACACGCTGATAAGCTCCGCGCTTATCTCTTGGAGAACGGATACTCTATAGTGGACGAGGCTATAGTAAAAGACGACAAGATATACCAGATAATATGTGCCGAATATGCGGGTAATGTGTACGAGTATTCACCCGTCGAGCTTATCTTCGGCAGACATAATATAGTTCGCGGCGGCGAGGTGTTCTGCGAATACGCCGCATACGTAAAAAACGTATTTCTCACGAGAAAGAATGGCAAGCTTTGCTCGGGCGCTGACGTATCAGAGGAGTGCTTTATCATAGACGAGATAGACAAACTTTTGAAAGTAAGGGAGAAAGGCAATGACGGTAATTGAGCTTTACAGATTTCTTGATAAAAATATTCCCTCCTCGCTATCCTGCGAGTGGGATAACGACGGACTTATGTGCTGTCCCAACGGTGAGCGCGAGGTCAAGCGCGTGCTTATCACGCTTGACGTAACCGCCGAAGCCGTTCAAAAGGCGAAAGACGAGGGTTGCGACGTAATAATCTCACACCACCCTCTCATATTCAAGGGACTTAAGGCGGTAAACGCCGATAGCTGTGTGGCGGCAAAGACCATGGAGCTGATAAAGAACGGAATTACGGCTATGTCCTTCCACACGCGCCTTGACGCCCTCACGGGCGGCGTGAACGACACATTGGCGCGTAAGCTTGGCGTAAACAACGCCGTTCCCTTTGGCAACGACGAAGAGGCTATCGGAAGGATAGGCACGCTGGCTGCGCCTATGAAGCTCGGTGATTTTGCCAAGCAGGTAAAGCGCTCGCTCGGCGCTCCCGCGGTGCTCTGCACCGACGCGGGACGCGAGGTATACACCGTCGCTCTTCTCGGCGGCGAGGGCGGCGACGATATTGCGGCTGCCAAGGCGGCAGGAGCTGATACCTACGTCAGCGGAAGGCTTGGATATCACGCTATGACAGACGCGCCCGAGTGCGGTATGAATCTGATAGAGGCGGGGCATTTTTATACTGAGTTCCCCGTATGCGATAGGCTCGCGGAGCTTGTCAAGTCCGCTGACGCGAACATAGCGTGCGTTCACTTTTTCAGCAACAAGATATTTATGATATAAAATTTTGAGGAGAGGTATTATTATGACCTACGTAGTATCCGATATTCACGGAAATTATGAAAAATTCAAGAAACTGCTTGATGAGATAAAATTCAAGGACGACGACGTAATGTATATCCTCGGCGACCTTGTTGACTGCGGTGAGGAGCCAATCGGTCTTATCTGCGATATAAGCATGAGATATAACGTGCTCCCTATTCTCGGGAAGAGAGATTATAACGCGCTCGGTATGCTGACTGAGCTTGACAGAATGCTCTCGGGCGAGACGCCCGATGCCGATACACTTTCGCGTATGGCAGAGTGGATGTCAAACGGCGGCAAGACAACCATAGAGGGCTTCAAGGCGCTTGACGAAGATATGCGCGAGGGCGTTCTTGATTACCTTGCGGATATGGCACTCTATGAGGAGGTCGAGGTCGGCGGCAAGAAGTATCTGCTCGTTCACGCGGGCATTGCGGACTTTGACGCCGCGGTATCGCTTGACGAATACATGCCCGAGGATTTTATCAGCGAGCCCCTTGACCCGAATGGAAAATATTATGACGATACTACTATAATCGCGGGGCACACCCCCACTCAGGAGCTTGGCGGTAACGGCAAGATATTCTATACGGATTCTGCTATATTCATCGACTGCGGCGCGGAAAACGGCGACAATCTCGGCTGTCTGCGCCTTGAAGACGGACGGGAGTTTTACGTTTGATGAATGCTATCAAAAAAGGTGACAGGCTGACACTTGATATCACCGAGCTGAATAATCTCGGTTGTGGCGTGGGACACGCCCCCGACGGCAGAGTTCTTTTCGTTAAGGGTGCGGTAAACGGCGACGTGGCAGAGGTTGAAATAATAAAGGTTAACAAGAGCTTCCTCGTGGCAAGGCTTTTGCGTGTCGTATCCCCTTCTCCGAATAGATGCGAGGGAGAATTTTGCCGCGCGCCTCTTGCCTGCGGCGGTTGTGTTTACAGACATATAAGCTACAGTGCCGAGCTTGAAGTCAAGCAAAATTACGTTAAAAACGCCTTTGCAAAGGCAGGGCTTCCCGAGATAGAAGTCCTTTCAGTGCTATCCGCGGGCAAAGAGCGCGGATACCGCAACAAGGGACAATATCCCGTGGCAAAAACAAAGGACGGTATCAAGGCGGGATTTTTCGCCTCAAAGTCACACAACATAGTCCCCGTCGACAGCTGCTCGCTCCAGAACGATGCCTTTGCCTATATAGTCAGCTTCGTATGCCAATTTGCCGATGAAAACGGCTGGAGCGTTTATAACGAAGAAAACGGCAAGGGGCTTTTGCGCCATATTTATCTCAGAATAGGCGAGATGACGGGCGAGATAATGCTCTGCCTTGTGGTGAACGGGGAGAGCCTTCCAAACTCCGACGAGTTCGTGGCGGCTACGATAGAGAAATTTCCCGCAGTAGTCGGTATACTTGTGTCGGTAAACAAAAAGAACACTAACGTGGTGCTTGGCGACAGGTTTATCACGCTTTACGGAAAGGATTACATAGAGGATATTCTTTGCGGTCTGCGCTTCAGAATAAGCCCCGACGCATTCTATCAGATAAACCGCGACGGCGCGGAGCTGCTCTATTCCCTTGCGACAGAGATGGCGGAGCTAAGCGGGGACGAGGTGTTGATGGACCTTTACTGCGGCACGGGAACAATTGGGCTTTCAATGGCGAAAAAAGCACGCAAACTTTGCGGAGTGGAGATAGTTGAGGCGTCGGTGAAGTGTGCGCGAGAGAATGCAAAGCGCAACAGAGTAGAGAACGCAGAGTTCTTCTGCGCCGACGCGGGAGACAGGGATGTAATACTCGCGGCGGCGGGCGGGACGCGCCCCGACGTAGTGGTGATAGACCCGCCGAGAAAAGGAAGTACGAGGGAGCTTGTGGATTGCCTCGCCTCGCTTGAAGTTCCGAGGATCGTCTACGTCTCCTGCGACCCCGACACCCTCGCGCGCGACTGCGTATGGTTCAAGGAAGCGGGATATAGTATCGGTAAAGTACAACCCGTGGATATGTTTCCAAAAACAGGACACGTCGAGAGTGTCGTTTGTCTGACGCGAAAATAACCGCAAAACCCGTAGGGGCTGGCGCCCACGACAGCCCGTAACACGCATTTGAGGCTTCTCGGGACGTCGAAGGCGCCGTCCCCTACCCAAATCGGTGTTCAAAATCAAAATTGCCTCATTTTTTGCTGAGGGACAAATGTGAGTTTTGAGTAAGGTTCGAAACTTTCATTTATAGCTGTTTAGTATAACATATCGAAGAAAGGAGAAGGTGATGCGATATTTTCAATGCGACACATTAAAACAGGAAGATCGAAAAATGGTCTATCAAGATGTAGAGCTGACTGATGAAGAAAAGAAAAGCGACCGTCAAGGAAAAATCTTGAATGTTTGTGGAACGATTTTATTTTCGTTGGTTCTAATTGCATCTTTTGTCTGCGGTTGTATTATGATTACAAAAATCCCGCTGCCTGAGAATCCTTTTCTTCTAATTTTGGCTTTTGCAGGAAGACTTGCTTTAGATCTTTTCGCATTTGTTGTTGCTGTTATGATTGGAACGTTCATCAGCTATCCCATATATAAAAAGGCACAGGCAAAATTGGCTATTCACAAAAGAATTTATTTTGACAAAGCTCTAATATCATTGCGAGAATTTTATGGATGGAGAGAGCCTTGCATTGTGACAAAGTGTTATGATTCGAGTGATGAAAAATTTAAGAATCGAGATGTTTGCATTTTTATTGTTGATGACGAATTGCGAATTACAGCAGACTTAAGACATGGCTTCTCTATCAGAGAAAATGATTTGGGGTGCTATTCCTTTAAGATTGACGAATTTTCTCTCGAACAAATTCAAGGCGAGAAATTTTTGATTACAAAATTCATGTCCGAGGATTTGGTGTTCGACTTGGGTCGTCGTGCGAAAGGCTTTATAGAAAAAAGATTTATCTCCCCCAAAAACGATACATAAAATATACCTTTTGGCTTTACAACCCCTGTTTTTGACCGTTTTTATACCTTTTGGAGTCTTGACCCACGTTGAGAGTGTGGTTTGTCTGACACGAAAATGAACCAAAATCGGCTTAAAATGGGCAAAAATAAACCTTTTTGAGTGGAATATTCAAATAATCGGTGTTCGAAATCAAAAAATGCCCTCATTTTGTGTGGGGACAAATGTGAGTTTTGAACAAAACTCAAAATTTTCATTTATAACACTTATTCTCAAACACATCGAAAGGAGGAAACTATGCCTGCATATTTTTCGATAAGTTTTGAATTGAATAAATCCAAAACCGCAATAAAGGACTTTTGTAATGCGTTGATTGACGCAGGACTTGTTTTTAAGAGTGGCTATTGGGGATTTGAAAACGATTCTTTTGATGATATTATCACTTGGAATCAAAAACTTTTAGACAACAACTTTCAACTCGGTTATAAACAACACCACTCTCACGATTTCAAACAAATGCTGTTTGACTTCTCCGATTTTTCAGAGGTCAGATTGTTTATAATAAACAACGAGAACTCCTCAACATTTGACTTTGAGCTAATTATTCCCGAAGATGATTTTATGGAATATGAAAAAAACGGAAATGAGTACATTCCCCACAACAGAACCGAGAAAATGGAATTGCTAAAAACACTTGCAAAATCAATGTGGAACAGTTTGGAAATACTCGCAATACAAACCTTTTGGGAATGCTCGTATTGTCCGCCAAAAGCAAAAAAAATTTCAAACAAAATAAAACCAAAAGCCGAACCATTTTGCGTTATAAAAAATTCATCCGTTGTAGAAAAGCTTGGTTTACCCTTTGAAGAAATTGGACGAACCGGCGTGTTAGTTGAAGATAGCGATAATTGGAATTATCTTTGATGTGCCATAAAGAGTCACCTAAAAATCAAATTCAAATGTATAGAAGGGAGAAAAAATGAAGCTGACATTCAGGAATCAAATGATAATAACCTGTGTTATTGTTGCTATATTTAACCTGCTGAACGTTCTCATAAAGAATTGGATTTTTACAACAATCGGTTTCGTATCATTTGGGCTCTTTTGGGCGATACATCCCGTATTACCTCAAAACGCCATACAGAACAATAAGGCAAAATGGGCTATACGAATTGCGGGAATGGTAGTGATTGTTATCGGGCTTCTTACAAGAAGCTATATGTACTAAAGCATTGAAAAAGTAAGTTAAATTATCTGTTGAATTTGACCCCCTCTCGATTTTGCGACAACCTTGTTTTATCCCCCCACTTCATGTGGTGATATATACCCGTGTGCCACGTCGAGTCCGTCGTTTGTCTAACGAGAAAATAAGCGATTTTAAACCTAAAATGGCACTTTTTTCGACGTTTTAAGAGATTTTCAAACAAAAAGATGTGTTTGAAATCAAAAACACCTCAAAATCACATAGGGACAAATGTTACTTTTGAGCAAGCCTCAAAAGTTCGTTTTACTGCAGTACGGTATAACATATCGAAAGGAGAGTATATGAAAAAAGGAACTTCTTATTCAAAAAAAAGAACGACGAGCTATTACTTTTGGATATTTATGGCGTTGGGGCAGTATTGTGATTATGTTGCTGATACCTGCTATTGTTTTTGGAATTTGCAATTTGGTAAATACTGAACCCGAAATCCAAGGATTTGTAACATT
>JAZQWY010000163.1:0-27153 GCA_045632545.1 Eubacteriales bacterium
GAGACTCGAAACTCCGCCCGATGCGGTGATATCCATACTAAATTTCGCCGAAAGCTCGGCATACAGTTCAAGATTTGTTCCGCTGAGCAGTCCGTCCTTGGAGATGTCTGTGCATATGACCGTCCGAACGCCCATAGCCGAGAGCTTCTCGCAAAACTCAAAGCAACCGAGGTTGGACTTTTCCACCCAACCCTTGATAGCCACCATACCGTCCTTTATATCAACTCCAACGGCAATTTTGTCACCATACTTCTCCACCGCCGCCGACAGAAAATCTGGGTCTGTAACAGCCGCGGTTCCTATTATTACCCTATCCGCGCCTACTTTGATATATCTCTCAACAGTCTCCATAGAGCGTATTCCCCCGCCCACTTCAACGAAAAGCGAGGTAGTATTTATAATTTCTTTTATCGTTTCAAGATTTGCGGTAGAGCCGTCACGCGCGCCCTCAAGGTCTACCACGTGCAGATACCTCGCGCCTGCCGCCTCAAAGCTCTTAGCGACTGCCGCGGGGTCGTCATTATAGACCGTGACCTTCGCGTAATCGCCCTTAACGAGGCGCACCGCTTTACCGCCTATTAAATCTATTGCAGGAAATAGTTTCATTTAATGTCTCCCATTTTTATTTGCCTTACCGAGTTATACCTCGCAAAATGCCCTGAGTATATTAAGCCCGACCTCGCCACTCTTTTCGGGGTGGAACTGCGTACCGTAAATATTTCCCGATGCCACCGCCGCCGTTATCCGCGCGCCGTAATCGGTCGACGCGATAAGAGAGCTATCGCAATCTGCGCCGTAATACGAGTGAACGAAATAGACGAAATCGCCCTCGTTGATATACTTGAAAAGCTCGTTCTTCTCGCCGTGGAATTTCAGCGAGTTCCAGCCTATCTGGGGTATCTTCATATCGACGGGAATGATATCCTTCATCGGCTTGACTGAGCCGCCTATAAGTCCGAGCCCGTCGTGCTCGCCGTACTCATAGCTTCTCTCAAATAACATCTGCATACCGAGACATATTCCAAGAAGGGGTTTGCCCGAGTGAGCCTCCTCGCAGACCACGTCCGCAAGTCCGCTTTCTCTCAGCTTCCTCGCCGCGTCGGCAAACGCGCCCACACCCGGCAGAATTATCCTGTCCGCGCTCTTTATCTTGGATACGTCAGACGTCAGCTCCGCCTCTTTGCCGATATACCCAAAGGAGCTTTCAAGCGAGAATAGATTTCCCACTCCGTAATCTATAATCGCTATCATACTATCGTGCCTTTCGTTGAGGGTATTTCGTCTGACCTATTTGAATCAACGGCAACCGCCTTGCCAAGCGTTCTGCCAAGCGCCTTAAACACTCCCTCAATGATGTGGTGAGAGTTCCTGCCCTCAAGCTGTCTTACGTGCAGACTTATCTTCGCCGAGCGAACGAACGCCAAGAGAAATTCCTCCACGAGCTCGGTGTCAAAATCCCCTACCTTCTGAGAGGGGATATCAAGTCTGCAAACGAGTGTGTCACGTCCGCAGATATCGACAGCGCACATAATAAGCGCCTCGTCCATTGGAAGAATGATATCTCCGTATCTCGCGATACCGCGGCAGTCGCCGAGAGCCTCGGCAAAAGCTTTGCCAAGACATATTCCTATGTCCTCGGCACTGTGGTGATAATCCACCTCAACGTCTCCCGCGCACCTCAGCGACATATCAAAGCCGCCGTGCTTAGCGAAAAGCGTGAGCATATGGTCAAGGAAACCACAGCCACTGTCTATCTTGCTCACTCCCTTACCGTCAAGCTCAAGAGTAAGCGCAATATCGGTCTCCGCCGTCTTTCGTACAATCTCGCTTTTTCTCATTTTATACCTCCGTATATTCGGTCACTTGCCGAGTATTTCACGCACTTTTTTAAGAAATACGTTCATCTCGTCGTCAGTACCTATGGTTATGCGGTTGAAATCCTTTATCTTTTCGCCGGTAAAATGACGCACCAGCACCCCGCGCTTTTTCAGCTCTGCGTAAAGCTCCGCGCCGCCAATCTCCGCGCTTTTCGCGAAGATAAAGTTGGTCTTGGAGTCAAGCACCTCAAAGCCCATACCTCTCAGCTCCTCGGTAACTCTCGCGCGTGTCTTGGCTATCAACTTACAATTGTTCATATAGTAGGAGTTGTCGTCAATGGCACGACATCCCGCTATCATTGAGAGCCTGTTTATGTTATAGGGATTTGTCGAATATTTTATCTTATTCAGGTCTGAGATAAGTCCCTCGGACGCTATAGCAAAACCAAGCCTTGCCCCCGCCAAAGAATAGGATTTTGAGAATGTCCTTACGACCAAAAGGTTATCATATTTTTTCACAAGCCCTACACAGCTCTCAGCACCGAAATCAACGTACGCCTCGTCAATGACCACCACGTTATCGGGGTTGGACGTCACTATTCTCTCGACCGTGTCTCTGCTAAGAGCCAGCCCCGTGGGAGCGTTAGGATTCGCGATAACTATGTTCTTCCCTATCCCTATATAATCCTCGAGGTTTACCGTAAAGTCCTCGCGAAGCGGAATACGGCTGTATTTCACGCCGTAAAGGTCGGCGTACACCTTGTAAAATCCATAGCTTATCTCTGGAAATACCACCGAGTGCTTCCCCTCCCCGCAAAACGCCATAAAGGAGAAGTTAAGAATATCGTCCGAGCCGTTGGAGACGAATATGTTCTCCTTTTTATACCCGAACAGAGCGCCTATCTTCTCTCTCAGCTCTGCCGCGTCGGGGTCGGGATAGAGCTTCAGCAGCTTCACGCTCTCCGAGTTTATCGCCTCGACCACCCCCTCCGAGGGCGGAAACGGCGATTCGTTGGTGTTCAGCTTTACGTATTTCATATCCTTCGGCTGCTCACCGGGAACGTATTCCTCAAGCTCTTTATATTTGTCATTAATATATCTGCTCATTTGCTACCTCTTGCTTAGTTACTCACCTTTTTCTCCGAACGGACTACCGCGCTTGCGGCGTGGGCGGTCAGCCCCTCCTTTTTTGCGAAATATTCAACGTCTCTGCACACCTTGCCAAGCGCGTCGGCGGTATAGTAGGTAAACTGCGACTTTTTCACGAAATCGTCCACCGACAAGGGGCTTGAAAATCTCGCCGTTCCGCTTGTGGGAAGCGTGTGATTGGGTCCCGCGAAGTAATCACCAAGCGCCTCGGGGCAATTCTTACCCATAAATATCGAGCCCGCGTTCTTTATCTTGCTGAGATAATCAAAGGGATTATCCACGCATATCTCAAGATGCTCCGGAGCTATCCTGTTCGCCACCTCAATGGCGAGGTCAAGATTTTGTGCAATTATTATCTTGCCGTTATTGTCTATCGACGCTCTTGCTATCTCGCTTCGGGAGAGTGTGGGAATTATCCTTTCAAGCGCTTCAGAAACTTCTTCCGCCAGCTTCTCACTATCTGTGACCAGTACCGCGCTTGCCAGCTTATCGTGCTCTGCCTGAGAGAGCAGGTCTGTGGCGACCACATTTGCGTCGCAAGTACCGTCTGCCACCACCATTATCTCGCTGGGGCCAGCTATCATATCTATAGCC
Source organism: Eubacteriales bacterium (assembly GCA_045632545.1). GTDB lineage: Bacteria > Bacillota > Clostridia > Oscillospirales > CAG-272 > HGM12713. The sequence continues at coordinate 3,561 of JAZQWY010000163.1, forward strand.
ACCACGCCAAACACCTGCTTTTTCGCCTCAGCCACAAAAGCGTTACCTGGTCCTACTATCTTATCGACCTTCGGCACGGACTCGGTTCCGTAAGCGAGCGCGGCAACCGCCTGAGCGCCGCCCACCTTGAATATCCTATCCACGCCCGCTATCTTCGCCGCCGCGAGTATGGCGGGATTTATCTTTCCGTTAGCCGAAGGTGGCGTGACCATAACTATCTCGCTACAGCCCGCTATCTTCGCGGGGATACAGTTCATAAGCACCGATGAAGGATACGCGGCAGTGCCTCCAGGCACGTAAAGCCCAACTCGCTCGATAGGCATTACCTTCTGCCCCATCACCACGCCGTCGCCGCCGTCCATAACGAAGCTCTCTCTCTTCTGCTTTGAGTGAAAGGCGTAAATATTCTTCGCCGCCTTCTTCATGATCTCCTTGAATTCGTCCTCGACAGAGGCATACGCCTCCTCTATATCCTCGGCTGTGACCTCAAGCGAGCTGAGCCTTGCCTTATCGAACTTCTCGCAGTAAGCGAGCACCGCGCGATCTCCGCTTTTTCTGACGTTGGCGATAATATCAGATACAATCGCCGCAACGTCCACCTCGGGAACTACGCGGCTGAATATCTCACCGTCGGATACTTCTCCGTATTTATATATCTTTATCATAATCTTCTCCTTGTTGTTTGCTAACCCAACAGTCAGCCTGTCATTTCTCCTTTATCTGCTCACATATGCGCTGACAGATACCAACTATCTCGGCATTTTTGAACTTATAGCTTGCTTTGTTCGCCACAAGCCTTGCGCTGATATCGACTATCGTCTCTCTCGGCTCAAGGTCGTTCTCATAAAGCGTCTTTCCCGTTTCCACGATATCCACGATAACATCGGAAAGTCCAAGAATCGGAGCGAGCTCAATAGAACCGTTAAGCTTTATTATATCTATCTCCCTGCTTTGAGAATTATAATATCTTTTGGCTATGTTCGGGAATTTTGTGGCAACCCTCAGCGTCCTGTCGCGGCTGTCGCAAAAATCCTTCTTACACGCCACCGCCATTCGACATTTTCCCATTCCGAGGTCAGCCAGCTCGTAGATGTCGGGCGAGCCTTCAAGGATTATGTCCTTGCCTGCGATACCGATATCCGCAGCTCCCCTCTCAACATATATGACTACGTCCGAGGGCTTCACCCAGAAAAATCTTATTCCCATGTCCTCGTTCTCAAATATCAGCTTTCGGTTCTCCTCGCGTATTGACGGACATTCATACCCCGCCGCCTCGAACATTCCGTAAGCCTTCTCTCCAAGTCTTCCCTTAGGAAGCGCCACGTTAATCATTTGTTTTTAGCACCTCCACTCCTGATTTCGTGACAGCCATAAGCTGTCTGCATCTTAGCGCGGTAGAGCTGCCGCGCTCGGTACGCACCGTCTTACCACTCTCTCTGAGACCTGCGGCTACCCTTGCCACCTCACTCATATCCGAATCCTCTCCGTAAAGCAAGACCGTATCCACGTCATACCTTGGAGCTTCGGTATTCAGGCGGTCAAGCATATCGAGATAGACCGCAAAGCCAACCGCGCCCGCATTCTTTCCCATCTTCTTCATAAGATTATCGTATCTTCCGCCTGACAGTATTCCGTCGGGAATACCGTTGACAAAGCCCTTGAATATGACCCCGTTATAATAGTTCATATCGTTTACCGTGGAGAAATCTATATATATCCTATCGATATCTCCGCTGACCTGAAGTATTTCACAGATACCGCAAAGCTCGTCATATGCCTGACGCATCTTCTCGTTGCGAAGGCTCTTTTCTATCACTCTGAGCGCCGACTTTATCGGGGCGTAAAGCGCCGTTATCTCGCAGAGAGTCTCGATATCCTTATCGGAAAGTCCCCTCTCACGGCAGAATGCTCTTATCGCGGGGATATTCTTGCAACCGATATATCCTATAAGCGTGTCAGCGTCTGCTCCCTCTACGTCAAGTTCCTCCATAAGAGCAAGGATAAAGCCCATATGCGATATGTCCAGAATGTTGTCTGTGCTTATCAGATCAAGACTTTTCTGAGCCAGCATTATGACCTCGCAGACCGAATATAGGTCTATCTTTCCCACACATTCAAGTCCCGTTTGCATTATCTCCCTGAAGCCGTCGGCTGAAGCCGAGGTGCGGTATACAGTCTCGTTATAGCACAGCTTGTGCGTCTCTTGCTCTGTTTTACCGAGATTTTTGATTATCGACAGCGTCACGTCGGGCTTGAGCGCCATAAGTCTGCCGTCTGTGTCGGTAAAGGTCAGAATATTCTCGCTTATAAGGAAGCTTTTGTTGCGAGCGTAGAGGTCGTACTCCTCAAACTTGCTCACCTTGTATCTCATATAGCCGTATTTTCCGTAAAGCTCACGCAGACGGAAGATAGCCACCTCATCATTTTTCAAAACACCTATCGGAATACTCATTTCGTCTCTCCTGATATCTTACCAAGTATTTTTCCGTACCCGCCCGAACCGTAATTATAGCTTCGGTTCACACGGCTTATGGTGGCAGTACTCGCCCCCGTTTCCTCAACTATCTTGCTATACACCGCCTGTTCGGACAGCATCTTCGCCACGAGCATTCTCTGGGAAATATCCTCCATTTCCTTGCGTGTCATAATATCCTCAAAGAAGCTTGCGCACTCCTCGGCGTTCTCCAGTGAGAGCACCGCCTCCACAAGCAGCTCAAACCCCTTGATATCAAAAAGGCTCATTACAAATTCCTCCTAATATTTCAAGCATTTTATCTCATTCGCTTTAGCACTTTAGTATGATAACACATAAAAGTAATAATGTCAATAGCTTTTGACAAATTTTTTGACATTTTTATTATATTTTATAATCTTAAACTGTGCAAAAAGCCGATAGACCAAGGTCTATCGGCTTTATTAGCACTACTCCCCGCACAAACAGAGAAAGTATTTACTGCTCTGTGTTTATAAGACCATACGTACCGTCATGACGTTTATACACTACGCAAACATCTCCGCTCTTGTCATTCTTGTAAACGAAGAACTCGTGCTCAAGCAGGTTCATCTGCATAATTGCCTCCTCTGTAGACATCGGCTTCAAAGGGAAGGTCTTTTCCCTTACGGTAAATTCAGCCTCCTCCTCAAAGTCCTCGTTCGTGTCGGTAATTCCCGCATCGAACGCGCCCTTACGGAGCTTGCGCTGAAGTCTTGTTTTGTTCTTGCGTATCTGTCTCTCTATAGAATACACGGCTCTGTCGAGCGCGTTGCGGAAGGTCTCGTCCTCTACCTCGCTACGGAATATAAATCCCGAAGCGTTTATCGTAATTTCAAGGCATTTCTGGTTATGCTTGGAGCTTAAGGTCACGTTTGCGGAGCAATCGTCGCTAAAATATTTATCAAGCTTTTTCAGCTTTGCGTCGATAGTTTCCTTCATCTCATTCCAAACGTTCATTTGTCTGCCGATAATGTTAACTTTCATTTCTGTTCCTCCTTGAAACTTATTTATCAAGAGATATTCAATATCTCTTGGTTTTATTTTATCACAATTATATGAATTTGTAAATAGTATATTATAAATTTTAATAGATTTTCAATTCTTTGTGCACATTGAATAAATAAACGGTATAAAAAACTCCCCCCGCAATTTAGCAGAGGGAGAAAGCACATTACAACATCTCTATATTACTCCAAGCGGTCCTTCCGTCCGCGTCAACGACGAACGCGCGCACGAACCTATCTGAAGGATAAGGCGTGTACTCGGCAGAAGTCAATCCCTGTCCGATAGAGCTCCTCTTGCAATACGCCGAATTAGACGCAAAATATATCTTACTTACAGGCGAACAGTCCACGCGGAAGCTATTTCCTACCCTTGTCAGATGTATCTCGGGACCTTGCGTCGCGTAGAAACGCTTCTCTATAATAGCCTTTTTTAATTCAGCATAGTCGGCGCTGTCACACTCGACCATAATGTAGGATATACACGCATCCTCTCCTACGTAACGGTGTGAATCATCAACAGCTAAAAGAGGATATTCCCTGCCCCTTCCCGCAAGCATATCGATTATAACTGATGAATCAGGTCTGAACGACTGACCTACCGCAGACACCGTGTTGTATATTTCTGTAGCGTCAATGTTCTTCAGTGCCATTATCTGCTCGGGAGTGTTCAGCGACCACGCGGGATGAGCGAGTACCGCCAAGCCGCCCACCTCATGCAGAGCGTCTATCACTCTTTGAGGACTGTCACTATCGTTTATATCAGGTTCTCTCTCCATAAACAAACCTACTATATGGTAAACACCGTCAACTGTATCGTTATTGCTTCCAACGTTGTATTCAGCGCCCGAGATTATCTTCATTCCATTGAATTCACCCGACTTACCGTAACACCAATGGTCTGTCAGCGCGATAGCGTCATAACCTGCTGCCCTGTAGAGTTCAACCACCTCATAAGGTGTTTTTCGTCCGTCAGACAGTGCGGTATGCATATGTAAGCCCAGCTTTTGTCTCTTTTTTCCAAACATGTCTATATACATTTTAAGCCTCCACTAAAGCATATCGTTATCTTAAAATGTATTGTAACACAAAATTTTCTAAATTTCAAGTATCTGTATAATTTTTGTAATATTTTTCGACAGATAAAAAGCTGTCCTAAAGGCATATTGAAAATCATATAATTTTTCACGGGGGTGATAGCATTGAAAAAACGGCTGTTAATAATTATCTTGATTTTTGCGCTTTTGTTCTCCGCAGTAGTCTGCTTCGGTGCGCCTCGCCACACGCAGAAAGAAGGCTCTGATTTAAGTAAAAAAACGTCAAGCAGCATCAATGATGAAACAAAATATACCGCCCTCAATTACGGCGATGTGAAAGCTATCTGGCTCTCGCAGTTCGATATGCATCAAATATACACAGAGGACGGTGCTCAGCGCCTCGCCGAGGACTATACCGCGAGAGTGAAGCAGGTGATAAACAATCTAAAGTCGCTTAACTGTAACACCGTTTTTATTCAGCTTCGTCCCAACGGAGACAGTATATATCCCTCAGAGCTTTACCCCACCTCGAAATACGTAAGCGGAAGATACGGTGCTGAGATAGAGTATGACGCCTTTCGGATATTTCTTGAACACGCACACGCCGCCGAGCTGTCGGTACACGCTTGGATAAATCCCCTCAGATGTATGCTTGCTGAAGAGCTTGTCGCTATCCCTGACAGTTACGCCGTAAAAAAGTGGTATGACGAGGGCACGCATAGTCGGCTTGTAACGGTAGACGGCAGATGCTATCTCAATCCCGCTTACCGCGAGACGCGCGCGCTCATTTGCGCGGGGATTGACGAGATAATGAGAAATTACGAGGTAGACGGAATACATATAGACGATTATTTTTATCCTACTACCGAGGATTATTTTGATGCCCCAGCATACTCCGAATATCTGCAAAACGGCGGGATACTCAGCCTTGCCGAGTTCAGGCGAGAACAGATAAACACGCTTATGCGTGACGTATACGCCACGGTAAAGCGCCGAAATCACACCGTGCTTTTCGGTGTCTCCCCCGGTGGCAACACCGACAGAAATTATAACGAGCTGTACGCCGACGTAGCACTTTGGTGCGTCTCAGATTGCTATATTGATTATCTCTGCCCGCAGATATATTTCGGATTCGAGCACGAAACACACCCCTTTGACGAGGTCAGCCAAGAGTTTTCCAATATAGTTAGCTCTCACGGCGTGAAGCTGATCATTGGAATGTCGCTGGAGAAGGCTTATAACGGATACAACGGCGTGTCTGACAAATGGGCAGGCACGGGGTCTGACGAATGGATAGCCTCGCGGGATATTCTTAAGAGAAGCATTGAATATACCGAGAATATCGGCAACTGCGGTGGCGTGGCTTTTTTTTCATACCGTTTGTTTTTTGATCCCGAAAGCGGTGAGGTGATAAGCGAAACACGAGATGAGGTCGAAGCGTTTTTGACAATACTCGCGTAAAAATCTGTTCCGTTATGTCGAAAATAAACCTTTTATTCCTGTGTAGACATACGAATCTTTTCCATCATCTTTAGGAAACTTGAAAAAATGCAAGTAAGCAAACGGCAAAAAATGACAAAAATCAACGAATCCGCAGTAAGTATTTTTTACATTTTTATTATATATTAATATATTTTGCAAAATTCGTTGACTTTTCCATTTTACGGTGCTATAATAAAATTTGGTTTCTTGTTCACAAAATTAATGAAGTGAATCAAAAACAATCTTGGAGGAGAAAAAATGAAAAACAGAAATCGCTTTTTAGCGGGCATATTTTGCCTGCTCATGGTCGTATTCTGTGTAATCGGCTTTACCTCTTGTGACAGCGAGTGCGAACACAATTGGAGCGAATGGTCGAACACTTCGAATACGTCATGTACTGAACCTACGGAACAGCAGCGTACTTGTTCGCTCTGTGACGCAGTCGAGAAAAAGACAGTTGATGCCGTAGGACACAATTGGAAGAGTGCTACCTGCACTACTCCTAAGACCTGCGAGACCTGTAAGGCCACCGAGGGCGCGGCTCTCGGGCACTCCTGGAAGGATGCTGATTGCACCACTCCCAAGACCTGCGAGACCTGTAAGGCCACTGAGGGCGAAGCTCTCGGACATGATTATACCTATGTGTCGAATAATAACGGCACACACACCAAAACCTGCGCGAATAACGCTACCGAAACGGTAACGGAAAACTGCTCAGGCGGAACGGCTACCTGTATTGATAAGGCTGTCTGCGAATTTTGTAAGACGGCTTACGGTGACGAACCCACCCACGATTGGGGAACAGGAACACTCGTTGGAGACTCCAGCTGTTTGTTAGGCGGAGAGACCGAGTACACCTGTTCGGTTTGTTATGAAACAAAGAGAGAAACAATCCAAGCTTCGGGACACGATTACGCCAGCACGGTTACTGAGCCCACCTGTACTGAAAAGGGTTACACCACCCACACCTGTTCAAAGTGCTCGGATACGTATACCGATACGTACGTTGACGCTCCCGGACATAGCTGGGACGGAGTGACGACCTGCGCTAAGGGCCGTGAGTGTACGGTCTGCGAGACTAAGGAAGACGCTTTGCCTCATAACTATGTGCTCCAAAGCTCAACCAAAGCTACCTGTGAGCAGCCTGCTATCGATACGTATAAGTGCTCAGGCTGCGGCGATAAATACACCGATGAAAAAGAAAGCGCTACGGGACACAATATCAAGGACGTAAAACCCACAGAGCGACTCAAAGAGGGCTCGACCTGTGAGTATATCCTGTATTATACGTGTAAGACTTGCCAAAATGACGTTGAGGGCGACCACGTTCATCACCACGACTATGTGGCAAGCATAACCAAAGGCAAAGAGCCTACCTGTAAGACCGACGGTGAAAAGACACTCAAGTGTTCAAAGTGCTCTGATACAAAGACAGAGGTTATCAAGAAAAACGCAACGGGACATAACTACGTTGCAGGTACACCCGTTGACGGAAAGAGAACCGATGAGTGCTCTCATTGCGGAGATAAGAAGACAGTTACCGTATACGAAGGACCTGATACGGGCTCTGTAAACGCCAACAACTTCAAGGACACCGAAATAGAGCTGAACAATACGAACATCAGCTTCGACAACAGCGTTATCGACAAGATCGGTAACAAGGACGTTACACTCTCCGCCAACAAGCTTGGTAAGGAAGATATAGCAGGCAAGCTGCCTCCCGAAAAGCTTGAGCAGGTTGGAGATACGCCTATCTATAATTTCACTATCAACGACGGAACCGAGAACATCTCCAAGTTCGGAGACGATAACTGGGTAACTATCACTATTCCCTATAAGCTCGCTGAGGGTGAGGACGTGGATAGTATAGCTATCTGGTTCATAGGCGTAAATGGTGAGCTTGAGTCTATAAAGGCTACATACAATAACGGATACGTAACCTTTAAGACCAACCACTTCTCTTACTACACCGTAACCAGACTTACTCCCAAGGAAAGATGCGAGGTTTACGGACATAACTGGACGACGACCACCGTTGACGCTACTTGTACAAGCGACGGCTACGAGCTGAAGCTCTGCGTTCGTTGCCACGCGACCGAAAAGAAGATCACCGCCGTTGCTCAAGGTCATAACTACGTAGCGGAGACCACCGCGGCAACTTGTACTCAAAACGGAAAGACTGTTTATAAGTGCTCAGGCTGTGACCACTCCTATGCTATCAGAATAGCGGCTACGGGACACAATTGGAAGCTTACGGAGCAGTCCGCGGCAAGCTGTACCGCGGCAGGATACGATAAGTATAGCTGTGAGAAGTGCGGCGGTGAATACTTCGACACCTTCCCTCAGCTCAGCCACCAAATGACAGATAACGTAGTTGCTCCCACCTGTGAGAACTACGGATATACCGAGCATAACTGCGAGACCTGTGATTATAGCTATCAGGATACTATCGTTCCCGCAAAGGGACACACCTATGAGGAAAGCTGGAGCTGGGCTGCTGATTTCGGCGATGCTACCGTAACGCTGACCTGTAAGAACGATAGCACCCACACGCTGTCCAAGAAGGCAGAGATAACTGTCGAGAGGACAGAGCCTACCTGTACCGAAAAGGGTAAGGTGGAATATAAGGCTGTAGCTATTATAAACGGAGTTACCTACAGAGACGCGGAGAGCACGGAAATAGAAAAGCTCGAGCACACTTACTCCGAGTCCAAGCACGACGCTATCAAGCACTGGAAGGAATGCGAGTGCGGAGCGAAGTCCGAGGAGACCGCCCACGAATTTGACGAGGGTACGGAGACTAAGAAGCCTACCTGCGTTGACGCGGGAGAAAAGCTCCAGAGTTGCGCTTGCGGATATTCCAAGAAGGTATCCGTTGCCGCTACGGGTGAGCACACCTACGAAAACGGCAAATGCACCGTCTGCGGAAAGGAAGCTAACGTATGCGATCACAAGGTTCTTTCCTATAAGATAATCAATTTTGCCGACTTCGGCTGTTGCGAAGGCGCGGCAGTTATCCGTACCTGCGAGTGCGGTGAGGTCGTAGAGGTTGACGATATCGACTCTTTCTTTGAACTCTCGTGTAACACCAGAGATTACGATGAGAAAGAGGAAGAGGACGAGGAGAACGGAATATACACCGAGACTATTACGGGTACCTGCCCCGATTGCGGAATGGAAGTATACGTAAAGTACACGGGAACTGAGAATGGCTGCGTTGAGGAATACAGCGCGCAGTATATCTTCCGAAAGGACGGAAAGGATATCATTAACTTTACCGTTAAGGAAGATGAAGAATACCACGATGACGAGCTTGAAACCATAGACCTTTCCGAGCTCGGCTGCTGCGGCGGAACCGTTAAGGTATATAAGTGCGAGGATTGCGGAAAGCAGCTCGGCTGCCTCAGCTTCAGCTTCTGTGACGGTTACACAGAAAAGGTAGAGGAGAAGACCGACGAGAACGGAATCAAGCACACTGTCACTGTCGGGGAGTGCGCTGCGTGCGGACTTAAGGGATATCTTGACGTCTGGACCGAGGAGTTCGGTTGTGAGACTATTACTCACAGAGAGTGCAAGATAACCAAGGGTGACACGGTCATCGTTGACGTTCACCAGACAGAAGAAGACGGCTACCACGATTACGAGTACGAATATACTCTCTTGGGCGAAGGCTGTATGGACGGATATACCGTTATCGCTACCTGTGAGAATTGCGGAGACACCCAGGAGTTTATGGACGTCGGACACCGTGATTATACCTACGGTCAGATAGATATTTCCGATATCGTACCCTGCGGCGGATATATTCAGGGCTCTGAGTGTGATATCTGCGGTCTGATCACAAGAGTGGAATTTTTGAATCCTAACTGTAAGCTTGACGACGGCGAGACCAAGGAAGAAACAGATGCTGACGGAGTTGTTCATACTCACATGACGAGCACCTGCCCCGACTGCGAAACTGTATACAAGATGGAAATGTGGACTGTCAAGGAAAACGCTTGCGAGGAGACCAGAAACAACTCTATCGCCATTATCAACAAAAACGGTGATGTGCTGGTAGACTATACCCTTCGCAGCTGGAGCAGCAACCACGAATATGAAACTGTCTACGAGATGAAAGGCGAGACCTGCGAGGACGGTTATACCGTAAAGGAGTACTGCCCCAAGTGTGATTATTCCTACTCTTGGACGGGCTCGGGACACAGATCCTTCAGCGAGCAGATAAACCTCTCAGAGCACGGAGCTTGCGGAGGATATATCTACACAAGCGTGTGCGACATTTGCGACGAGACAACTTCCTTCCATACCAACTACCACTGCAATCTCTATTCCAACACCAAGACAGAGGAGATAGTTGGCGAGGACGGACTTACTCATCTCGTCACCACCGCTACCTGTCCTCAATGCTCGGTAATATATATCACCGAGACTTGGCAGACTGTGGAGGTCGATTGCGTAAGTGAGGCATATACGAAGCTCACCATAAAGAACGGTGAGGAGACTATAGTTGACCTGTATGAAAAGGAAACAAGAGAAAATCACGAATACGAATATACCTACGATTTGAAGGGCGAGACCTGCGAGGACGGTTATTACGCAAACGGCGTCTGCGCTAAGTGCGGAGACGAGGATTCCTACAGCTCGAGCGGACATTACCGCCAATACAGGTATATAAACCTTTCCGAATACGGACTTTGCGGCGGAGAGATTGAGGAAGAATATTGTACGATATGCAAAACTGTTCTTCACTCTTGGGAGAACAGCCATTGCAAGTGGGAATATATCGAATCTGAGGAAGACGGCACCGAGATATACAGATGTAGAAATTGCGGCGCTGAAAAGCACGAGAGCTACACTGAATCCGAGAAGGATAAGAACTGTACGGTAACCTGCTCCCGTATAAAAAATTTTTTCATAAATTCCGAATGCGTCTACAGATACGAGGTCACAGAGAAAAACAAGCGTCACAACTATGAGTATTCGTTCAGAGTTAACGGCGATAGCTGTGAGGACGGTGTCAGCGCGGACGGCGTATGCTCCGATTGCGGAGACAGAACGGGCATAGGCTTCAGCGGACATCACCTCTTTGAAAAAGATAAGATAGAACTCTCAGAGCATAGCTGTTGCGGCGGATATATCACTATATTGGAATGTCCCTGCGGAGAAAAGAAAGAGATCCGTCTTGACGAAACATCCTGTAATTTTGAATATCTTGACGCCAGCATGCACGGCGAAACTCGCAAGTGCACCGAGTGCGGTCTGACCGTCACATATGAGCAACGCGATGAAAAGGAAGGCTGTTTCACCTACGTTTACGTTACCTTTAAGGCAACGCTTGGAGACGACACTATCTTCGAGGAGATAGATTACGTCGCAGATAAGTGGGAATCTCACCTCTACGAGGAAAGCTACGAAATGAAGGGCGAGACCTGCAAGGAAGGTGTTATCGTAACCTTCACCTGTAAAGATTGCGGCGATTCTTATACCGAGGAGAGATATTGGTGCGAGGAACGCCCCGTTGTGGAGATAACCTTCTCCGAGCACGGAGCTTGTGGTGATGGATATTTCAATTTCCACGAATGTCCCTGCGGCGAGGAGACTTGGGTTGATTTCTATTGCGGTTGCGCGGGAGAGAACACCTGGGAAGAAGTCGTAGGCGATGACGGCGTACCGCATTACGTAGAAACATACACCTGCCGTAATTGCGGACTTAAGATAGTTCGAGATGTTTATCAGGAAAAGGAAGGCTGTTATATTTACAACTACGTTACGCTAACAGTTTCTATCGGTGATGAGGTTATACTTGACGGATACAAGTATTACGACGGAAGAAGCACTTCTCACAACTATGGATATTCCTTTGACCTCAAGGGCGAGAGCTGTGAGGACGGTTATACCGTAACGTATACCTGTAGCGACTGCGGAACCTCGTATTCCAGCGAATACAACTGGCACAATACTTTCGTAAAGGAACGCATAGAGCTTAAAGACCACGGCTACTGCGGCGGATATATCGAGATAAGAGAATGTCCCTGCGGATATCAAAAGACCATATATGATTCAACCGATTGTGACCTTTCGTCCGACAGTGTATACGAGACCGACGAAAACGGAATCGGCCACTGGATATACACGTACTCCTGCGAGACCTGCGGATTTAAGTTCGTCGAAGATGATTACACCGTAAGAGAAGGCTGCTACGACGTAAGCTATCGTACCTATACGGCTTACGCAGGCGATGAGGTATTGGTTGACGCATACAGTTACGTATACTCCAGATGGGCTCGTCACGATTATTCGTATAGCTTCGAGATAAACGGCGAGAGCTGCGAGGATGGCTTTACCGCAACGGGTATCTGCCGTGTTTGCGGATACGAGACGATTGAAACAAACGAATACCACAGAACCTTCACTCTTGAGACGATAGACCTCTCCGAGCACGGCTGTTGCGGCGGAAAGGTAACTATCTCGGGTTGTCCTTGCGGATATTACTCAAATCTTGAATGGTACGCTGATTGTAATACCGAGCAAACCAACACCTCTTACGAGGACGGTAACGGCGTAGTACATTTGGTATACAACTACAAGTGCGATGAATGCGGACTTGTGATAGAAAGAGACCGCTACACCGTCAAGGAAGGCTGTTACGACGTAACCTATATGGTATATAATATTACGATAGGAAAAGAAACAATCGTTGACAACTGCAAGACGGTCTACACACGAAACGACAACCACAACTATGAATACTCCTTCACAATGAACGGAGCTACCTGCGAAGACGGCTATACCGTTACAAGCACCTGCCGCGATTGCGGATACAGCTACGACGATTATCGTATTTGGCACGACAGCTACCTTATGGAGACCTATGAGCTCAAGGAGCACGGCGCTTGCGGAGGAACTATTGAGATATACGAGTGCGCTTGCGGACATTGGAGATCTGTAAAGGTTCTCACAAAGGGATGTTCTATTAAAACCGAGGAGAACACCGTTGATGGAGCTGACGGCGTAAGACATACTTTGGTTACTCAGACCTGTAGCGAATGCGGACTTGTTATCAGCACTGACACCTACTCGGTAAAGGAAGGCTGTTATATAGTACGCTACCGCGTATACGACATCATTGTTGGAGAAAACGTAGTCATTGACGGATACAGCTACGTTGATTCAAGATACGAAGAACACTCGTATGAAACCACCTTCACGATGAACGGCGAGAGCTGCGAGGACGGCGTAATTGCAACGAATACCTGTAAGGATTGCGGAGAAAGCTACACAGACGAGTTCTCCAGCCACTGGACCTTTGAGAAGGAAGTTTACGATCTTACCAAGTACGGCGCTTGCGACGGCTCGTTCACTGTTCTTCAATGTCCTTGCGGTAAGATAACCGAGACATATATAAACAGTTGCGAAAGCGACTGGACGTCTAACTACTATGACGACGAGGAAGGCAGAAAGCATTATGTAAGCGTATCTACCTGCAGCGTTTGCGGACTGAGATATCAGGAGGACAGCTACACTGTCAGAAACGCTGAGAATTGCACGTCTACCACGTACGTAAGCATAGCGATATCCGTAGGTGATAAGGCTGTCGTATCCTTTGATTACAGCTATATAAACACCGATGTTCACGATTATGAGCACACCGCAAAGCTCGCTAGCGGAGCTACTAACTGTAACGAGGGTGTTATCGTCACCAGCGTTTGCCGTGACTGCGGAAAGACCTACGAAAACAAGCACACCTATCACTACACCTTGCTCGTTAACAAGATAGACCTTTCTCAGTACGGCGCTACCTGCGGCGGTTACGCTAACGAATATTCCTGCGCTTGCGGCGCTGAGCATTCGGTCAATATTCAGCAGAGCGCCAACTGTGAGTTTGACTCAAAGTACCTTAGTAATATTCAAATTGAAAACTCGGTAGGAAGCAGATACGGATATATCTACACCTGCGCGGTAACAGACCCCGCCTGCGGCTTTAAGATAAAGTATATGTCCTACTATCTCATGGAAGAGGGCTCTTGCATAGCATACAGATACGAAACCTGGCTCTTTGGCTACAACGAGCAGACGGGTGAGTATAAGCATGAGCTGACCTATAAGAGAAGCGAGACCACCACCAATCATACCTATGAAACGACCGAGACAAGCGACTCCTATGATGGCGGAACGGTAAAGGTATTCAGAGAGGAATGCTCGGTATGCGGAACTTATACCGAGGAGAGAAGATATTATAACGCTGACGGTAAGCTGGTCAAGACGCACAGGATAACGGAGAATCCTCTTAAGATCGCTTCTTACAGCTATTACGAGACGATATACGAATACGTCCACTATACCGACGCAAACGGATATGCTTCGAGTTATACCTCCAGAGAGTATACTAAGTACACGACACCCAAGGGTGTGACCACTTGGAGCGAGCATACCTACGAGAAGGACTTCAGCTATGAAGCTCCCTTTGGAGAGAACGCTCTGAAGGTAACAGAAACGTACTCCTCAAATCAAGGATATAATGATTATTACAAAGAGTACGCAGAGACTACTTACAAAGGTTATGCTTTCTGTATTTACGAATACAGAGTATCAGAACCCAACACGGATTCTGAGTACTGGTACAGATTTGAATACACTTACGACTTTAAGGCGGGTTGTTCGAGAACCGTAAAGTATACTGACAGCGATGGAGAAAACAAGACAACTATCGAGTCTTGCCACAAGGGATATAACTATAAGGACGAAGGTCAAACCTGTACTCAGAACGGTACTCGCGTTTATACCTGCTCTATCTGCAAACAGATAACGGATACTTCCACAATAAGTCCTCACGGACATTATTGGTACTATGACAGTTCGAGCAAAGACTACAAATGTAGCTACTGCGGACTTCACAACGCTAACGGCGCTGATGGTTCTATCGTAATGGAAGATATGACCGAGCAGTACGGTGATGACGTTAATTACGTTGTGGGATATTGGAACAGAAAGAGTGTAAAATACACCTACTACGTAAGCCTTGTTCTCAAGGATACCGAGGCTGACGACGTATTTCTCGAGAATATCGTTTGCACCGAAATGACAGACGTAAGAGCCTACAGCTTCTCCAAGGCTGACGTTGCTGCGGCGGCTGAGGCGCTTGGCTACACTGCTGACCAGTACGACGTGAAGTTCACGTTCGTACCCGAGGGAGCCGACGGAAGCTATGATTACGCGATAGTATTCACAAGCGAGACCGCGGCTGAATAAAACAAAATTGCCAAAACGCAGAGAGTGGGAAGCCATATGGCTTCCCACTCGTTTATTCCCTGCCCCAAGCTACAAAAAGTATAAGTGATACGAAAAAGGAGCGAACAGCGTTCGCTCCTTAATTTATGTATTATTTACCGAAGTATCTGTTAAGCAGTCCCTCGAATGCCTTGCCGTGTCTTGCCTCGTCGCGTGCCATTTCGTGAACCGTGTCATGTATTGCGTCAAGATTGAGTGCCTTTGCTCTCTTTGCAAGGTCAAACTTGCCTTCAGTAGCGCCGTTCTCTGCCGCAACTCTCATCTCGAGATTCTTCTTCGTGCTGTCGGTAACGACCTCGCCGAGAAGCTCTGCAAACTTCGCAGCGTGCTCTGCCTCCTCATAAGCTGCTTTTTCCCAATAAAGCGCGATCTCAGGATATCCCTCTCTCGCCGCAACTCTTGCCATTGCAAGATACATACCAACCTCAGAGCACTCGCCCTCAAAGTTAGCGCGAAGATCCATTATAATATCCTCAGGAGCGCCCTTTGCTACACCTACTACGTGTTCAGCTGCCCAAGTGAGTCCTCCCTCCTCCTGCTTTGTGAACTTCTCAGCAGGAACTTTACACTGAGGACATTTTTCGGGAGCGCTGTCTCCCTCGTGAACGTAACCACATACTGAACATACCCATTTTGCCATAATAACTTTCTCCTTTAATAAATAAAATTAATTTTTTGTTTCGGCGCACTCACGGCACAAGCCCGTAAACTCCAAATTGCACCCCTCAACGTCAAAGTCCTCGCATCCCTTCGCCTTACCGGCAAAAAGGATATCGTCAAAATCAACCTCAACGTCGGCAACAGCTCCGCACTCTCTGCATACAATATGATAATGCTTTTTAGTAGTAACATCATATCTATCGGAAGAATCACTAAGCTTCAGCCTGAGAATCGTCCCTTCCTCTGCCGCCTCGGACAGAAGCCTGTATACAGTCGCCTTACTGATGCCGGGGTATTCGGCGTTTACCTTCTCGTAAACCATTCCCGCCGACGGGTGATTGTGCATCTTCTCAAAGATGTCAAACACAACCTTTTTTTGTAAAGTGTTTCTTTTTTTATTCATAACAATTCCTTATTAAGAATGATTACAAATAAATTATATCACCGTCTTTTTCATTTGTCAATAGTTTTTTGAAAAAAATTATTATTTTTTATTTTTATTTAATAACAGTCAAAAAAGTATCGCGTAACTTTTACGCGATACTTTTTTGTTATGCTCTTTTCAAAAGCTTAGCCTTAAAGCCGTTGCCCACGCCTGCGGCGTTGGCATCGTCTGTATCAATGTGCATTTCAAGGCGGAAATTTTTATGTACTCGTATCTGCACGTCATAGAAAAGACTTCTTCTCTCTCCCGAAAGCTCCACATCCACGTATTCTCCGTCGGAAACGCCAAAGCGCGCGCCCTCGTCCTCACTCATATGAATGTGGCGGTTTGCTATTATACAGCCCTCACTCAATGTCACTATTCCTTTAGGACCGATTATAGTCACAGGTGCCGAACCCGCTATATCTCCCGATTCACGCACAGGCGGCTTGAGCTTTAGAACAAAGCTATCGGTGCGTGATATCTCCACCTGAGACGCCTTGCGCTCAGGACCGAGAACACGAACGCCCTCTATAGCCCTCATAGAAGGGCCGATGATGGTCAACTGCTCCTTGCAGGCGTACTGCCCCGGCTGAGAGAGATCCTTCAGCTTTTGAAGCTGATATCCCTTGCCAAACAGTATATCCACGTGCTCACGGGAAAGGTGAATGTGACGGTTAGAAATTCCCACGGGAATATCTCCTTCGGCGTTCCCGCCGTCCTTGACATTCTCAATGACCTTCTCCACCAATGCCTTCAATTCCTGTTCTGTATATTTCATATGTAGTCTCCCGATATCTTAAATAATTCTGAAGTTATCCGCCATAACGCATCTGCGCTTTCTCGTAAAGGAGCGCGCAGAGGTGATTCCCTCACCCGTAGGTCCCGCGATAGTGAAGGTGGTATGTCCCTCTCCACCAAATCCGATGCCCGCGTAAGAGGGCGCGTTCTTAACAAATATCGTTGTCTCAACAGCCTTGGCAAACGCCGACAGGTGGTCGATATTCTTGGAGTGCATATGGGCGGTGTGACGGTTTCCATGCTCCGCCTTAACCGCAAGCTCAATAGCTTCCTCGATAGAATCAACTCTTACGATAGGCAATATAGGCATCATCAGCTCGTGCTGAACGAAATCGTGCATAAAGTCGGTCTCGCATATGATGCAACGGATATTTTTACCAACGCTCACACCTATCTTTGCGAGAAGCACGTCGGCATCACGTCCAACGCAGTGACGGCTGACGGTCTTTACCTTCTTACCCGCCTTATTTGTCTTCTCCTCAAGCACTATGGGCGCAAGACGGTCAGCCTGCTCCTCGGTTATAAGATAAGCCCCGTTCTTCTGCATCTCAGCGATAAGCTCGTCTGCGATATTGCGGAAGGCGAACACTTCCTTCTCGGCTATACAGGGAAGATTATTGTCAAATGAGCAGCCGTCTATGATATCCTTGCCGGCTTTTCTGATATCGGCGGTATCGTCTACGATGACGGGGGGATTACCTGCTCCCGCGCCGATAGCCTTCTTACCCGAGGAAAGAACCGCCTTTACAACACCTGGACCTCCCGTGCAGACCAACAATCTTATCTTAGGGTGACTCTGCATAACAGAGGCGCTGTCCAAGGTAGGCTTATCCATAGAGCAGACAAGCACCTCGGGACCTCCCGCGGCAGCGGAAGCGCGGTTTACCAAGTCTACAGCGTAATTAGACGTACAAATGGCGTTAGGGTGAGGGTTAAATACCACGCCATTTCCTGCCGCTATCATTCCGATAGAGTTACAAATAACCGTCTCAGAGGGATTGGTGCTGGGCGTTATCGAGCCGACCACACCAAAGGGCGCCATCTCTGTAAGTGTCAGACCGTTATCTCCCGTCCTCGCCTCGGAAACGATATCCTCGGTTCCCGGGGTCTTTTCAGCCACGAGAATATGCTTCAGACGCTTATGTTCCACACGTCCCATACCCGTCTCAGCCACGCCTATCTCAGCCATAATTGAAGCCTCGGCAACAGTCAGACGGCGTATCTCAGCAATTATTTTCTCTCTCTGCTCAACCGTCATAGAGCGAACGGCGAAGTATCCCTTCTCTGCCGCATCTATAGCCTCGTTCATATCGGAATAAATACCGATAAGCTTGCGGCCCGCATACTCTGTGGATGTCCAGGAAGCGCCTGTTGCCCCACCCTGTCCCTTTATAATATTTTCAACTATCTTTCTTATTTCAGCTTCGGTAATATTTGCCATTGTAATCTTCCTATCCTTTCCTTGGGTAACTTACTTACTCGCCAGACGCTGAGTGTCAATAGCTATCATATACTCCTCGTCAGTGGGAATTATCCACGTGGCTACCTTAGCGCCCTCTTTAGTCAGGTCGAAGGGTATTCCGCGAGTAAAGTTCTCGTTCTTTTCCTCGTCTATCTCTATTCCGAGATATCCCATATTCTCGCAAACTCTCTGACGTATGTTAGCTTGATTCTCTCCAATACCCGCTGTAAATACCAGCGCGTCGAGTCCATTCATCTCAGCGGCATAAGCACCGATATGCTTTTTGATACCGTTAGTCATAATCTTCAGTGCCAACTCAGCGCGATAGTTTCCTTCTTTAGCCGCGGCAGTTATGTTGCGGCAATCATTTGAAAGTCCCGAAACACCGAGAAGTCCGCTTTTTTTGTTAAGGATATTCTCAGCCTCATCGGCAGTGTATCCCTTAGTCTTCATAAGGTATGTGACGACCGTGGGATCTATGCTGCCTGAGCGAGTACCCATAGCGATTCCCTCCTGAGGAGTGAATCCCATGGAGGTATCTATCGCTTTACCGCCGTCCACCGCTGTGATAGACGAGCCGTTGCCCAAATGGCAGGTAATTATCTTCAACTCCTCAATAGGCTTACCAATCGCCTTTGCAAGTTCTGCGCTGACGTAACGGTGAGATGTTCCGTGAAAACCGTAACGGCGTATCTTATCCTGCTCATAATATTCGTAAGGAATGGGATAAACGTAACGGAAATCCTCAATTTCTGAATAGAACGAGGTATCAAACACCGCCACCTGAGGAATATTCGGCATTAGCTTTACGCACGCCTTCATTCCCGCGATAGCGGGTGGCCCGTGAAGCGGGTTGATAGGCACTATCGTCTCAAGATATGCTATTACGCTCTCGGTGATACGAGAGGATTCCTTGAATTTTTCTCCGCCGTGCGCTACGCGGTGTCCAACGGCGTCGATCTCGCCAATATTAGCTATAACTCCGTATTCAGGCGAGGTCAGCAGCGATAGCACTTTCTCAAGCGCCACGCCGTGGTTGGGGAGAGCTATCTCCTCCGAGAGGGGTTCTGCCCCCGTTTTTTTGTGAGTAACGCTGCCCCCGGCTCCGATACGCTCACAAAGTCCCTTTGCCAGGACAGACGCATCCTCCATATTAAACAGCTGATATTTCAAGGAAGAACTTCCCGCGTTCAAAACAAGTATTTTCATAAAGCGTTATCCTTTCCGTATTTCTATGATCAATATATGATTTTAATGTTTTTATCGTTGCAAAAATTGCGCCAATTATCCGATGGTTCGGCGTTCGTGACCAGCAGGTCGATATCACGGAATCCGCAAACTCTTACGAAGGATTTTCCGTCAAATTTGTCGGCATCAAGCGCAAGTATCCGTCTCTCAGCAGAGGCAAACATCGCTTGCTTGATGAGACTGTCGTTTTCGTTGGAGTCGGTCACACCAAGCTCCATATCAAATCCCTTACAGGAGCATATCGCGGTATCCACGTGATAGGAATTTATCATCTTCTCCGCAGATGAACCTGTTAGAGACAGTCCTCCTTTTTTCAGCACACCGCCTGTGGATAGAACAGTCCAATCCGACTTATCGGCAAG
This sequence comes from Eubacteriales bacterium, assembly GCA_045632545.1. Lineage (GTDB taxonomy): Bacteria > Bacillota > Clostridia > Oscillospirales > CAG-272 > HGM12713. The sequence goes on from JAZQWY010000163.1 coordinate 23,820, forward strand.
CTCTATAAGTATCTTTACTGAGTTAGTTATGACAGTCAGATTACGTCTGTCCTTCAGCTTTTTGACAACGTAAAGCGCCGTGGAGCTTGAATCCAGCATAATACGCTCACCGTCGCAGATCAGCTCGGCTACCTTTTCGGCAATAGCCTGCTTTTGCTCTACGTTTACCGTCTCTCTGATATTATAAGGAAGATCAAACCCCAAATTTCTCTTTGGAACTGCCCCACCGTAGGTCTTGGATACCAAGCCCTCTTTGTCAAGCCGTTCAAGGTCACGGCGAATTGTTTCCTCGGTCACCTCGAAATCTCGGGCAAGCTCGGATACGATTACCTTTCCTTCTGTTTCAAGCCTTGTCAGTATCTCTCTTCTGCGTTCAATGGCAAGCACAAATGCTTTCCTCCGTTCATTTATCGTTCAGGGGTTACAGAATACTTTCCCAAAGTCTTTCGTCGGGGCCCGCGATAACCGAGCTATCAAGATACCAGCCGTCCTTCATCCCGCTTTTAGCGCGCTCGATAGCGGCTGTAACGGAGGATACGCTGCCCGTAAATATGATATAGGATTTTCCGCACATTCCCTTGGCTAAGCGTATCTCCACAAGCTCGATAAGAGCCGTTTTTGCCGCCGTATCTGCCGCGACCACGGCAGATGCCGCCGTGAAGGTTTCAAGTATACCGATAGCGCCCTTGTTCTTTATCTCAAGCGCACCGCAGATAGCTGGCTGAACGGTGTCGTGAGGATTACCGAGCAAAAACTTATCTATGAGCATTGCGGGATTGTAGCGCTCTGCCGCCTCGATAGCGGCGTTTACGGCGCTAAGCTCTCCAGCTATGGTAGCGAGATATTTTCCTGGGCAGACAGGATTGGCTTGAACCACCTCTACGTCTGCCGTTTTCAGCATAATATCGGTTGCGGTAATTCCCGATGCAACCGTCTTAAATTCAATCATTCCAAGAGCTTTTTTCATTTACCCTTTTCCTTTTATCTGTATTTATGATTTCTTTTTCTTTATCTTAATATACTTATCTGTTACGGTCTCTACCACACCGTCGATAGACGAATGGATATTCACGCTGAGAGCGTCCTCTTTCGCCCTTGCCACTACGTCTCCGCATTTGACTTCGTCTCCTGAAGCCACCGCCGCCACAGCGGGCGCTCCCAAATGCTGAGAGAGCATAATTTTGACGGTGCTTGTCTCAAACTCCTCGCAGAGGGGAGCCGAAACATCATATTTTTTCAAACCGAGACGCGCGGTCAATCTTTCTACCGACACCCTCTTGAGGTCAGCGTCCTTTCTGTCGGGCTCGACGGGAACGTCCAAGGGAGGCTTTATTCCGTTTGCTCTTGCCGCCGCCTTCATCTGCTCTATCATCTGTTTTGGCGAAAGTCCCTGTGGACAGGAATAACTCTCGCAAAGACCGCAACCAGAGCAATATAGCGAGCCCTCTATCGCTGATACGTCACCGCGTCCACCGTTAGACAATACCCTCATAACCAAGTGAGGCTCGACAGGATAACCCAGCACGTGTCTCGAACACAGGTCGGTACAGCTCCTGCACTGACAGCAGACCGACATAGTGCGGTTAAGATTGACTTTCGGATTGCGGTTTTTATTTTGAATAACGGTATGGTCGCTTGGAAGAACTAATATGGCGTTGGTGGTCTTAGTCACCGCATCGGCAGACTGTACCGTTCTTCCCATCATAGGACCGCCCGATATCAGCTCGAAGCTCTCACAGGTCGCACCGCCTGCCGCCGTTATCAGCTCTGCTATCTTAGTTCCAATCGGCACCAGCAAGGTCACGGGACTTGCCACCTCGCCCGCTACCGTCACGTATTTATGAGTTACGGGTGTGCCCTGCATAGCGCGGTAAATATTATAAACCGATTCTACGTTACAGACTGTCACTCCAAACGACACGGGAAGCTTACCCGGGGACACGAAACGTCCCGTAACCTCCTTGATAAGAATGAGCTCGTCTCCCGCAGGATAGACCGCGTCAAGCTTGTGGATAGATATCTTGGGAAAATCCGATATCTCCGCCTCAAGCGCCTTTACGGCGGAACGGTAATGCGCTTTGATTGCAACTATCCCACGCTCCGCGCCCGTCGCCTCAAGTATTTCCGAGAGTGCTGACAGTATCTCGCAGGTATAAGCCTCAAGCACCTGTCTATGTACCTTTAGAAGCGGCTCACACTCCGCACAGTTGAGAATAATGGTATCCGCCTGTGGCGAGAGCTTAGCATAAGTTGGAAAGCCCGCTCCTCCAGCGCCTACTACTCCAGACTCCCGAAGCAACTCTTTGATTTCATTCAGATTCATTTGATTATATTCCTACATTTGATTTCTTACGCATCAAGCTCGGGCATACCCGTGCCGCTATCGATTATTCCGACGATTGCGGCATCAATAGGCGCTCTTTCCTGATCGCAACCGATTCTCGCGGCGCTTCCCGTAGCCACAAGGACCATCTCGCCTATTCCCGCGCCTACGTTGTCGACCGCAACCAATCGCTTGGTCTCACCCATAGCGCTGAGCGTCTGGACTATCATAAATTTACTTCCCACCAGCTTTTCATTCTTTCTGGTAGCGACTACGCTTCCTATAACTTTTCCAACCAACATTCGCTTCAAACCACCTTTCGGTTTTTTAATATGATTTTGATTATTTTCCGAGCGCTATACTCTTATTATCTAAAAGCACACCGCTCGGAAAATAATCCGCGCATAGCGCGAATTATTTTCCGATTCTCAAGCTTACGCGAGAGAAGGAAGAATCTTTTCCACGTCTGCGTGGGGACGAGGAATTACGTGTACCGCAACTATCTCGCCGAGTGCTGACGCAGCCGCGCTACCTGCCTCGGTAGCTGCCTTAACTGCTCCTACGTCGCCTCTTACCATTACGGATACGAGTCCCGAACCTATCTTCTCTGTTCCGATAAGCTCTACGTTTGCAGCCTTTACCATTGCGTCCGCTGCCTCGATTGCGGCTACAAGTCCGCGTGTCTCTACCATTCCAAGTGCTTCAAGTGCCATTCTAATATACCTCCATTCAATTTTTTACGTATTTGGTTTTCTTTCTTACTTCAAAGAAGGAAGAATTTTTTCAACGTCTGCGTGAGGACGAGGAATTACGTGTACCGCAACTATCTCGCCGAGTGCTGACGCAGCCGCGCTGCCTGCCTCGGTAGCTGCCTTAACTGCTCCTACGTCGCCTCTTACCATTACGGATACGAGTCCCGAGCCTATCTTCTCTGTTCCGATAAGCTCTACGTTTGCAGCCTTTACCATTGCGTCCGCTGCCTCGATTGCGGCTACAAGTCCGCGTGTCTCT
>JAZQWY010000164.1:0-52911 GCA_045632545.1 Eubacteriales bacterium
AAGACTTGCACACGAGCTTGGAAGATACTAAAATGGTAAGTCAAAGAGAAAAGTACATAGTAAGAGAGCTTGCAAAGCGATATATGGAAGCGGTAAATACCGAAAGACAGGCAAAAATGTATCAAAGATTCAAAGATACAAATGATTTGAAGCTTGTTCGTCCTCCCGTTATCATTGACGAGATACCGTGGCATCAGATGGATATAGGCGATGAGCTTACCTGCGTTTGCGAAGACAAGCGTGTTCGCGGAGTTGAGCGTCACTTTAGAAAGGCTCTCTACTATATGAAGCATTTCAAGGCGGATAACCTTTATGAACCCTTTTTTCGTGTAAGACGTGCTGTGGATACAACGGGCATAGGGATCGATATTAAGGTTGCTGACGAAAAGCACGCCGATAAGACAGATATAATGTCACAAGAGTATATCGACGTTCTTGAAGATGAAGCTACTCTTGAGCTTATGCACGATCCTGAGTTTATCCTTCGTCCCGATAAGGATGAGAGGAATATGGAGTTTTATACCGATCTGTTGGGGGATTCGATTCCCATAAGACTTTATGGATTTGGGTATTTCTATTATGCTCCTTGGGATCAGATAACGACACTGCGTGGCATTGAGCCGATACTTATGGATATGTATGACCGTCCCGAGTATCTGCACAAAATAATAAAGAAGTTCACGTCTGCCGCGCACGCACAGCTTGACTTTGTAGAGAAAAATCTTGAAGTTGACCGAGAATTGACAGACATCCATTGTACCCCGGCTACGATATCGGGGCTTTCGCAAAATGGTTTGAAGTCAACGTGGTGTCGAAGTATGGCCCAGTCCTTTAGCGTTGTATCGCCGGAGATGTTTGAGGAATTTGAACTCAACTATCTGCTCTCCGTAGCGGATAGGTTTGCATATACCTATTACGGTTGTTGCGAACCTCTTGACGATAGAATAAGTGTTATTAAAAAAATACCTAATCTTCGCAAGATAGGTTGTTCTCCTTGGGCAAACGTAGAAAAATGCGCTGAACAGATAGGTGGAGATTACGTACTTGCGAGAAAGCCCAATCCCGCTCACGTGGCGATGAAGACCGACCCTGACGTTATAAGGAGAGAGACAAAGGAGACGGTTGAGGCTTGTATTAAATACGGTTGTCCTTGCGACTTTTCGCTTAAGGATATAAGTACCGTGTCAAACCGTCCTGAAAATCTTATCGTGTGGTCGAAGGTTGTAAGCGATGTATTGGATGAGTACTTTGAAAAGTAATATTTGAGTGGCTTAAATACACAAGGCGTAACTGCCGCGATGCTGCAAGCGCGGCATAGCGGCAGTTACGCCGTTTGAGTATAAATGAACTTATTTGATAATTATTTTTCAAAATAATTGAAAATTTAATTTTGAAAATGTGAGGTTAAAATATGAAAAAAAACATAGTTGAATTGCTTGTTAAAGCTGCTGAGGCTGACAAAAAACAGGGACTTCCGATACTTTCATTTCCCGCAGCACAGAAGCTAGGAGTGACGGTTGAAGAGCTTGTAAAGGATGCGGAGCTTCAGGCTAAGGCGATAGAAACTGTTGCTAAAGAAACAGATACTATAGCCGCTATAAGTCTTATGGATCTGTCTGTAGAGGCAGAGGCATTCGGTGCGAATATTCGTTTTGCTCCCGATGAGATCCCCGCGGTTGTAGGACAGCTCGTCGCAGACGAGGACGCGGCAAAAGCCCTCGCTGTTCCCACTCTCGAAGCGGGAAGAGCTTCGGTCTGCGTTGAAGGAATACGTCTTGCGGCTGAGCGTATTAAGGATAAGCCCGTTCTTGCGGGAATAATCGGTCCGTATTCCTTGGCTGGAAGACTTATGGACGTAACCGAGATAATGTATCTCTGCTACGATGAGCCTGAGACGGTTCACATAGTTCTTGAAAAGGCTACCGAGTATCTTATCGCGTATGCAAAAGCTTTCAAAGCGGCAGGAGCTGACGGAGTTGTTATGGCAGAGCCTTTGGCGGGAATTATGAGCCCCGATATGGCTGATGAGTTTTCTGTGCCATACGTAAAGCGTATCATTGAAGCTGTTCAGGACGACAATTTTGCCCTTATATACCATAACTGCGGAAATGCTGTATCCGAGATGACCAAGCAGATATTCTCTCAGGGAGCTGCCGCGTACCATTTTGGAAATGCGATAGATATGGAGGATATACTACAGAAAGCGCCTAGCGATATTATCTGTATGGGAAATATCGACCCTGTAGAGCAGTTTGCTGACGGAACTCCTGAATCTATGCGCGAGGCAGTGAACAGTTTGCTCGACAAATGTAGTAAGTATCCGAATTTTGTTATATCTTCGGGCTGCGATATACCTCATCACTCTAATTGGGATAATATTAACGCATTTTTTGACGCTGTAGGTAACTGGAAAAAATGAGATATGAAGAATTGATATCGGCGGCGTATGACATGGGTTTTTCGGGTGCGGAGATAATAGCGGTGCAGGATATTGTCCTGAACGCTGAATTCCGCGCTGCCTGCGAGGCTAACCGTTGCGGAGTTTACGGGAAATGTTGGACCTGTCCGCCATATGTTGGAGAGATAGACGTTTTAATGGAACGGATACGTGGATTTTCTCACGCGCTTCTATATCAGCTTGTGACGCCACTTGAGGATAGTTACGATTTCGAGGGAATGATAGAAGCGGGTAGGGCGCATTCAGAAAAGGGAAGAAAGCTTTGGAAACAGTTACGCCCCTTACTTCCAGCTGATTCGTTGCATCTGAGCGCGGGAGGTTGCCGTGTTTGCAAAAAGTGCGCTAAGTTAGACGAGGAGCCGTGCAGATTTCCCGAGGAAGCAACAGCATCTCTTGAAGCCTATGGAGTAAGCGTTTCCGAAACGGTTGCCAAAACCAAAATGAAGTATATCAACGGCGCCAATACGGTGACGTATTTTGGTGTTATTCTGTTTAGGGAGAATGATTATGCCAATACTGACGGTAATACAGAACGGAACAAGTAAAAAAATAAAATTTGAAGGTGAAGAACTGCTCAGTAAGCTTCTGAACAATTCGGATATGCACATAGAGCAGCCTTGCGGAGGGCGTGGAGCTTGTAAAAAATGTACGGTGACGGTCAACGGAAAGGAGGAGCTTTCCTGCCGATATACAGTAAGCGCTGACGCGACGGTTATTCTGCCTGATAAGGCAGATATCGTGTCTGTCACAGGCGCTGTGGAGACGGGAAGATTAACGGAGAATTTCTGTCTCTGCCTTGATATAGGAACGACCACCTTGGCTCTTGCTCTTGTGTCACTTGATGAGCACCAGACGGTAAAAACGGTAACAGCGCCAAATCCCCAGAGGGCATTCGGTGCGGACGTTATTTCAAGAATAGGATATTGCGCGGAAAACGGTATCGTCGAATTGCAGGATATACTATTAGACAGGCTGAGAAATATGATATCAGAGCTGCTTGGAGCGTATAATATAAGCGCGGTGAAGAAGATGTACGTAGCGGGGAACACAACGATGCTTCATACATTCTTTGGCGTGGATTGCTCTTCTATTGGAGTGAGCCCGTATACGCCAAAATTCCTCGGAGGTCAGAAAACTGACGGTAGCTCACTTGGTCTTGAAAATATCGGAGAGGTAGAGTCGTTGCCGAATATATCCGCTTTCGTTGGCTCGGATATCGTGGCAGGTCTTAATTTTGTGGGAAAACCGTCTGACGGGAAGTATTCTGTTTTGATAGACCTCGGCACTAACGCAGAGATTGTTTTGTTCGGAGAAGAAAAGTATTTTTGCGCCACAGCGGCGGCAGGACCTTGTTTTGAGGGTGCGAATATCTCCTGTGGAATGAGCGCCTCTGAGGGAGCGGTCTACGCATACTATGAGGACGGGAGTTATTTTGTTATAGGCGGCGGAAAGCCAGTAGGAGTATGCGCCACGGGACTTATCGACCTTATTGCGGAGTTGGTCAAAAAAGAGGTCGTAGATGAAAGCGGTTATATGGAGGAGGACTTTGAGATAGATAACTCTGTAACCCTTACCGCAGGCGATATAAGAGAATTTCAACTTGCTAAATCGGCGGTCATGTCCGCGATGCAGTGCCTGATGACGAGAGCTGACGTGGATTTTGATAAGATTGAAAACCTGTTCGTTGCAGGTGGATTTTCCGCAAAGATGCGAATAGAAAACGCCACATTTTTGGGATTGCTGCCAAAAGAGCTTGATGACAGATTTGTGCCTGTAAATAATTCAAGTTTGCTTGGAACGGTGAAATACGCTTGTGAAGCAAATGACCTCAAAGAGATTGAGGATAAGGCTGAATTTATCGATATAGGCGCGGATAATCTTTTCTCGGAGCTGTTTTTTGAGAATATGACCTTCTGAAATTTGTTTTGCTTATTAAAATAATTTATTAAAAATCTACCGTGGGATTCTAATCTATCGAATCCCACGGATTTTTATAATAAAAACCGCATATCCTTGCGGATATACGGCTTTTGGAGCTGGTGATGTGACTCGAACACACGACCTGCTGATTACGAAGCTCATTTAGTAATCGCAAAAGTCCTTGTGTTTATTGAGTTTGTTGGAAAATTAGTTACCAACAAGTTGACGACGATTTGCTTGTTCAAGCAAATCTGAGGTATCATATAAGACTATTTAAGGCTTATGTGTTATCAATAAAAAAAGGAGAACTGTATTATGTTCAAAAAAAGCAATCACCAATCATCACCCCAAGTCGTCGCGGAAAAGACGCGATATCGTTACATTCCTGTTCGGGAAAGTCTAGAGTCGGACGAGCTCGGCACTTATATCTCATATGGTATATGTGTAAGACGTGAAAAAGAGGAAGAGATAGAATTTATCTCGGACGTTTCTACCGAATTTGAAAAAGTGAAGCGCCTAGCACACATTTGTACTGAAAAGCAACTATCACCGGAACATTTATCCGACGTGATAGAGGACTTTCTTTCTGATGAAGAAAGTATCTTAGTTTAAGAAATTACGGAGAGGAGAAATCCTCTCCGTTCTTTATCAGGTTTTTTATGTTGAAAAATGTTGACTTTTTGCCTATACTATGATATACTTAATACGCTCAACAAAACTAAATATGTAAAATTAGTGGTATTTTTATCTTCAGAGGATAGGTGTACCTTTTTTCGTGCATAATCTTTTTATAATTTGGTAAAAGCGCAAATTCTCAAAAAAAGATTATGGCCGAAGAAGTCCTAATTTTATTTTAGTTTTGTTGAGCGACAAATCGGGGTTTGCGTTTTTCGGTGCGCTGGCTTCGGTTGGCGCACTTTTTTATTTTTCTCATTATTTTATCTAAAGAGAGAACAACGGTATTTCAACGGCTAATGCTCGTCTTAAAGGTCCTTGACGGCGGCTTTTAGCCAATCAACGTCAGTGTGGGTATATGTATTTAGTGTTGTTTCAATCTGAGCGTGACCTATTATATCCTGCAGCGCTTTAGGATCAACACCTTTTCGTGCGCAAATCGAAGCAAAGGTATGTCTGCAAACGTGAGGATTGCGTTTCTTTATTTCTTCGTCGCTGTATCCTATATCGGATAACGCTTTGTAATATACTCTCTTACGGAAGTTTTCAGTATTAAACTTAGTGCCTGTAGACGTTGAATATAGATACTCTCCCTCGGTCTCCATAAGGCGGGATAATATGTTCTGTACTGCATCAGGGACGGGAATAATACGGTTTTTGCCTTTTTCCGTCTTGTTCCCGCCGTGGAGACATCCGTCATAATAATCTAATTTTTTCATTGAAAGAAATTCGTCTATTCTTAATCCTGTATAGCACATAAGCAGGATAGCGCCGACGCGCAAGTCAGAGGTGGATTTATAAAATTCTTTCATTCGTTCCAATTCTTCATCAGAGAAACGCTCCTTCGGGGGCGATTTTTTAGCTGTAATGGTTACGAATGAAGCGTAATCTTTATCTATAACGTCATTCTGAATACCCCATTGACAAATCTTCGAGGCTAGGAGAGATATTTTTGATACAGTGGAATATGACTTACCTTGCTCGACTGCGGCGTTTATTATATCCTGGAATTGTTGCGTTTTTATTTCAGATAATCTCGTATCCGCAAGAGGTTTAAGGAAGCGCCAGGCTGTCTCGTAGCTTCCTTTTCCTTTTTCGGTTAGCTTAGCAAAGTGGGTTGTACTCCACATCTCGTATGCGTCACCGAAAGTTATCTTGAACAGGCCCGTCACGTTCCCTTTGATATTTATGTTATCAAGCGCTATTTCAGCTTCGGACTTTGTTCGATAAGTCCCATACGTTATGCGCTTACGTTCGCCATTTACGTTTGTATATATACGCACAAGCCAGGGCTTTCTTCTGCGCCCGGGGAGATGCGTTATAGTCCCGGTCCCGTTGGCTCTCTTGAGCTTCTTGGGCTTTGGGGTGGAGACCTGCTTCTTACCGCAGTGTTTGCAGTAAACGCTGTCGTCTTCTATTTGCTCTTTACATTTGATACAGTACATACTAAGCCTCCTGTTAAAGGGTGATTTCGATTGACAAACAAGAGAATGTATGATATAATAACTATGGCGAAAGCCCTTTGGGACACCATACGGTGGCGGTTGCTTCCTCATTCCCGAGGAAGCGTAATATCTTTTGTGCCTTCCTCGAAAAGAGGGAGGTGATACAGTGGACTACATAACGTGGAACGATCTTCTCCAGATTGCTTTACTTGTATTTGCCATTATATCGTGTTTTTATAACAATAAAAAAAGATAACCGCCCAACTTCCAAATAGTGCGGTTATCTTTTAACTTAACGTGGAAGCACCGTCATTGGTGTCCCTCTGTCACTATTATATACCGCTTTTATTTGTTTGTCAAGATAATTTTTGAAATTTTCAATGATAACTAACACCGCCCCTCGGGCGGTTTCCTTTTTTGGGGAACGAACAAATATAAAAATATTTGTTAAATTCTGTTGACAAATATAAAAATATGTGTTATAATATAAGCGTAGGAGGGAACCCTAAATGAAAAGCTATTCATCAAGGGAAGTGATTTCAATGCTCAAGGCTGATGGCTGGTATGAAGTTGCGTGTGAAGGAAGTCACCACCAATTCAAACACGACACGAAAAAAGGCAAGGTAACAGTCAAGCACCCTTGTAAAGACATACCGCCAAAAACGCTTAAGAGCATAGCGCTTCAATCGGGGTTACAGTTCTGATGTAGCCCCATTCCCCCTACTAAAATCCTGTAAAGACAGAAAGGAGCAGTTAAAATGCAGAAACAAGAAAGGTATCTATATCCCGCTGTATTGAGCTATGAAGAAGGATATGAAATAGCCGTAACTTTCCCCGACCTTCCCGGGTGTGCAACAAGCGGAGAAACGGAAGCGGACGCAGTGGCAGCAGGGCGCGAAGCTCTCGGACTGCATCTGTTCGGTATGGAGGAGGACGGCGACGAGCTTCCTACTCCTTCTCTCGCTAAGGATATTGAGCTTGAGGACGGGGAAGTAATCGCTATGATTGACGTTTTCATGCCCTCAATCAGACTTAATCAGAAAAACAAGGCGGTAAACAGAACGGTAACGCTCCCCGCGTGGTTGAACGCAAAAGCCATTGAGTGTGGTATCAACTTCTCACAGCTATTGCAGGACGCTATCAAAAGAGAGATTAGCTCCTCGCAGGAAGTTCATTAAGGGACATACAATCCAAAAACAGAAGGGCGCACGTCGTCCTTCTTTTTTTGCGCTCTGTTCCTTGCGGCGGGGGCTTTATTTAAGCGTTTTTAATGATTTTTGTCACAAGCCCGATTACGCGGACACGGAGAACGTCTCGCCCTTCAAAGCGGTGGGGCTTGTATTCTGGATTTATTGAATGAAGCTCTATCCAGTCCTCACCGTACAGCACTCGCTTGACAAATCCCTCTGTGTCGTCTACGAGAACTACGGCGATTGAATTACTGTCCACGCTGTTTTGCTTGTGAACAAGTATGAGGTCGCCGTCCTCAATCTTTGGGTACATACTATCACCCTTGACACGGATAAAAAGCGACTCGTTAGCTTCCGTCTGGCTTGACATAGCGAACGGCTGATAGTCTACAATATAGTCCTGAGCCATAACGCCAAAGCCCGCTGACACCGTCTCATAAACGGGTATCATATGAATGGTTTTATCATATACAGCTCCGAGATTCGGGGCTTCTTTTGTTGTGCCCACAAGATATTCTACTGAAACTCCGAAATAGTCAGCGATTTTTTGTAATGTAGTGCTTTGAGGTGTTGCACCATTTTTCCACCTCGTTACGGCTCCAGATGATATTTTTAATTTTTGTGCTACGGGATTTGGCTTTTCGCCTTTTTCGTTACATAATTTTACAAAGATATCCCAAAACATTTTTATTTTCCTTTCTTATGAAAAAAGTTTTTGTTGACATTGTGAGAAAAGTGAGATAAAATATAGATACTACGATATGGGGGGTGAAACAGTGATGAAATATTCTCAATTATTGGAGTGGCAGAAGAAAGTAAGACCCGGGAAAGATGCCAGAAGACTCCATAAAGAATTAAAAAAATATGGCAGCGGACTTTTTTGGGAAATAAGATATCCATATCTGTCCATATATTTTCTGTCCATATATTTATCGTTATTTTCAATAATTATATCTATGCTCACGATAATCTTAAAAGTATGAATGAATACTTATCTAAATAAATTTTTCAAAAACTCTTGGCACCAAATAGGGAAGGGAGTAAAGGCATTTAAGATAGAAAGCAAAAAAGGAAAAGCGAAAAGAGTTAAAGAACCTAGCCTGGATAGAGTATCTTTCTTTTTTGCGTATAGATAGGCTTTTCCATGTTCTTTAATTTTAGGTTGATAATAATAGTCACCGTCTTTATCACAAAGTACTACTTTAACATACTTAAGCGATTTCAAATATTCTATATCATCATTATTGTATTTTTCTGTGCGTATCATAGGATTGTCTTCACTGCTTTTTGCTATCTGTTTTAGCAGTTTTAATTGTTTTGGACTTAAATCATAAAAATTAGTCATATTGAGCTTCCTTTATAAACCGCTGTATAGCGGTTTTCTTTTTTTGCTTGTTTTATATTCGGAAAAATCTATATACTGAGAAACGAGCTCGGAGAGTTCCGCGTTTAGATTCTTTAATTCTTCAACCTGTTTTTCGTATTCATCCAGAAGCCTGTCCGACGTTTCGGGTGTGTTTTTTCCCTCACTCAAAGAATTTACCCGGCTTATTCTGCTTAATGCCGAATAAATTTTATCACAGCAATCGTCTACATCTTCTCCAAATAGAAGGGGGACGTCTTTTATCAAGCGGAGATACTCGTTGAGCTTCTCATTGGTAGTATCGGTATAGCTCATCGTTACAAATGATTTTATTTCGCTGTAAAGCTCTAATCGTTTATCAAACAGTTGAAATCTCATAGCTTCTTTGGGATCTTTGGAAGGTTTTTTGGAACAGAAAATCGAAGTAAAGAGTTTTACGCCAATTGTAATTATCCATTCTATGTTTGTTAAAAACCAACGACCTAATTCTGTAAAAAAGATATTCATTTTTTTCTCCTTTCTAGTATACCGTTTATTACACGAGTTTGTATTGTCCGATGATAACTTTGCCAAGAACACGGATTTGGTCAAGTTATATTTACGAAAAACATTCTTCGTATAACTCTTTCGGCACAGTGTTGCCGTTTTGTTCGTGTATTCTGATTGCTTTTTCTATAAAACCACAGCTAACATTGAAATGTTCAGCAAGTTCCCAAAGTTCGCGACAGCCACATCTTACAGCTTCGCATAATTCGGGAAATGGAACGACCTCTTTTATAGCCCACTCATTTGCCTTATTCTCGTGTTTTGCTCGAAGCTCGAAGGGCGAGTATCCCATGTAAAAAGAATCAGTCATACAGTGTCCCATTTCGTGAGCAAACTGTTCCAGCCTTGTATGTTCTGTAAGTTCGTCATCTGAGAGCCCTATTATTCTTAAGTTGTTGGGGAGCTTTACCGACATTGATATAATGCTCGGAGGACAGCTCTCATCTATCTGTATGTTATTTTCTGCGGCTAAATCATGTAGCCGTTCAATTTTTGTTATTCCCGTATTTCTTTTTAACGTAGTCTGCATAGTTCATTACCTCGTCCCACATTTCGTCAGTTACTTCAGTGTCACCTCCAAATAGGGCGACTTTGAGCTCATCTTTTTGTAAAATTTTAGATTTATCACCTACAATGTATGTTATAGGAATTCCACACGCTGAGGCGATTTTTTGAAGTGTTGCCATTTTTACTTGTGTTGGTTTGCCTGTTCTAAAATCTATTCCTTTTTCGATATTGTCTATCGTGGTATGGCTAGTATGGCACATTTTGGCAAAATCTCGTAGAGACATATCACCACGAAGTTGTTTTATTATTTCGCCGATTTCTTTTTCATCTTTCATTTTATAGCCTCCTTTTTGTGTTGTGTTCGGATAACATATTGTACTATATAAACAACAAACTGTCAATATTTTTGTGCAAATTTATTTTGTTGTTTATGCTTGACAAACAGCTGTAGGAGTGTTATAATGGTGTAAAGTAAAAACAACAGAAAGGAGAAATGCTATGAAAAATAGAATTAAGGTTTTGCGAGCTGAGAAAAAACTGAGTCAGGAGAAATTGGCGAATATGGCGGGAATATCGAGAACTGCTCTTGCTATGATTGAAAATGATAAAGCAACCCCTAGCGGTGATACTGTAGCTTCATTAGTAAAAGCGTTAAATACTCCTGCGAATCTTATTTTTTTTGAGTATGATGTTGTTTGAAAACAACAAGATGTACTATAAGAAAGATGAGATACAACTATAAGGATAATAAGATACCGAGAGTGGTAAAAGAAAAGGAAGAAAGGAAAATGAGACAAAAAAGAAAGCCCCCGAAGGAGCGAAGAGTACGAGAGAAATTTAGGGAGTTTCTGCAATCAGACATCCGGATGTTGCAACTTTCGATAATTTTTTTAACAATAGCGTTAGATTTGCTTCTTATAAAGGTATATTGGTGAACGAATGAAAGCGGGGTGAAATAATGAGTTATTCAGTGTGCATTCATAGAGGAAAAATGTGTGACGGCTGTATGGATTGTTACGTCGAAGATGAAGAAATCGAAGAATCCGAAGAAGACGAAGAAGACGAAGAAGACTGTTAAATTGAAAGGAGAGCTAAAATGAAAAGATTGTTTATTGTCGTGGATATGCTCGAGGATTGCGAGCCGGACATTGAGAAGATTAAGGACGTTATGATGGAACTCATTTGTATGAAAAAGGCGAACGGAGTATCTATGTTAAGCGGGGACGAGTACGCTCTGAGGAAGAAGATACCGACGTTTACAACAGAGGAACTCGTACAGAGATTAAAGGAGATAAAGTAAAATGGCAGGACGAGCAGGATTGACAGACGAGCAGGTTGAACAGGAGATTAAACGATTAAGGAGTTCAGAAGCGGTACAGCTGGTTTGGTACGAGCAACAGTTAAAATACAAAAGAAGAAAGTATATGTATCTTCTGCGAAGCTATGAGAAGAAAGGCAAAGTGCTTATGGAAGCGGGTATTACTAAAGAGAAGCTGAAGGCGATGTATGATACCGAATGCGAACTCATTGAGATTATGGAGGACCACGAAAATGAAAGAGAGTAAAGCAACAGTTACCGTGCAGGAAGCAGCTGAGATATTCAGAAACGCGGGCGTGTCTATATCACTTGACGCGCTAAAAAAGGGAATAATAGATAAAGCGTTCCCAATAGGTGTGGCTATAAAGCTGACGCAGTGGGTATTTATAATTTACCGTAAGCCGCTTATGGAATACTTAAGGTCCGTAGGCGCGGAAATAAAAGAGGAGGCATAAAAATGAAAGACATCAAAGAAAACCTTAGAGAAAACATCACAGAAAACCTTAGAGAAAACATCAGAAAAATGGCGGCGGAACTGTACGAGGGGGGCGTTGAGAGCGCCACCACGGCTATGAAAGCAGCGGAGATAGCAGTTGACAAAGGATACCGCAAATACCGCCGCGGGGCGTGGCTGAAGGACGAGAGCTATAAGGGGAGCAACAAGGAGATATACCGTTGCTCAGAGTGTGAACACTGGCAGTCCGCCAAAAAGGGAGACAATAAGATATTCTATATGAACTATTGTCCCTTCTGCGGCGCGAGAATGACCCCAGGAGAGGATTCGTAATGCTGGACAGGGATAATCTTGTCCTCGCTTGTAAAAACGGCTTTACGGTGGTCTACGAGGACAAGCTAAGGTCGTTCTCTATGCTGGGTAGGATAACAGGCATAATAACGCGCTTTGAAAAGGGCGTGTGCGTTCTGTCAGCTGAGGTGAAGGATATCCGCGCGAACTGTGTTTACCGTTGCGATCCTAAAGACCTCAGCCTGTGGCAAGGACAGGCCATAGAAACGAGGAAGGAGGGATAATTACATATGACCGAAGCATTGATAGGTATACTTATAGGCGGAATAATAACCTTTGCGTTGTGTATGGCTTTTCACAAGATAGCCGAGTACGGAGAGAAGCACGATATAGTGCAAAAAAAGAAATGACCGCAGACGTATTGCCGTCCGCGGTCAAAAGGAGGTAGATCAAATACTTCCTTGAAAAATGATACCATAGTTATTGTATCACAAAATCAAAAAAAAAGCAATAGAAACGGAGAAAAATATGATAAAAAGTTTTAACGAGATGCGCGCAATAGACGTCTCTCCCTACGTGGAGAAAAGAGACGGTATAGACTATCTGAACTGGGCCCGCTGTAAGCAGCTCCTTCACGATAACGGCGCCGAAGTGGTATATTTCGAGCCTTGTATAAACGTCAACGGCTCCTCTCTCTTTATGAGTGACGCGGTATTTACCGATAAGAACGGAGTTACAAATCGCTGCTATGAGGTGAGGGTTAGGATAAAGATAGACGAGCTTGAATTTGAAATGCAGACACCCATTATGAACGGAGTTACGCCAGTCAAGGATAATCTTATGTCGCAACAGAGAGTATGGAACGCTCAGACGAGAGCATTCGTAAAGGGTGTTGCTATGAGGACGGGGCTTGGCTTCGACCTGTGGCTGAAGGATATGGAAGGAATATCGCAGGAAGACGACCTTAATAAGCATAATATTAAAAGCATAGAGGAGAGAGTACAGAAAGCCTATACTCGCCTTGTTCGAAAGGGAATGACAACCAAAGAAATTGCCGAGGCTCTTCACAAAACAGAAGACGAGGTTCGTGTTTTCTTTACGTTTTTCTCGCAGATAGACCGCTTTGAAAAGGAATTGTTGAAGATATGATATCGGATAAGGACCGGAGCTTGTGGCTGGGGGCTTCCGATACGGATAAAATCATAGGCAACTGGAAGACAGAAACGTTTGGAAAGTGGTGGATGCAGAAGCTCGGTATCAACAGAGACCACTTTGACAACAAATTCACTTCGGCCGGGAGTCACTATGAGCATCGCATCCTTGAGTCGCTCGGTGTTCCGATGGAATTTGACAAGCAGGTAATACTTGAGGACCTGAGACTTCGCGTAAATCTCGACGGAAACGACGAGGATACAATATACGAGTGTAAGACTTATATCCACGAGAAGGGCTTTAAGATGCCCCGTAAGTACGTTGATCAAGTTCGGGTACAGATGTTCGCCACAGGGCTCAGAAGGGCTAAAATCATAGCCTACGGCTTCGAGGAGCGTGATTATGATAATTACTTCAACGAAATATCTCCTGAGCGACGTTCAGAATATCCTATTGAGTACGACGAGGTCTGGATAAACGAGGTGTATTTACCGAAGCTAACGTATCTATCGGAATGCTTGAAGGAAGGGAGGTTTCCTATATGAAAGTTAGCGGTCGTATAGTCGGAGCGAATATCGACTTTAAGACTAACAAGCCCATGCTGATGCTTGAGGTTAACGAGAGAAACGATTTTGAGCAGATAGTTGTTGACCTAAGGGACAAGGACAAGCTATCTATTGAGGTGAAGCCCTACCGAGAACGCCGCAGCCTTAACTCTAACAACTATTCTTGGAAGCTGATAACCGAGATAGCCGACGTTCTAAGGGCGAACAAAGAAGATATATACCTTCTGATGCTGAAACGTTACGGACAAAGCGAGCTCATAAGCGCTCTCGCTCATATTCCTGTGACACAGTACGTTAAATACTGCGAGGAAGCCGGGGAGAGCACTCTGAACGGAAAGCTCTTCAAACATTACAAAGTATATAAAGGCTCAAGTGAGTTTGACAAACGAGAGATGTCTATATTTCTAGATGGCGTAGTGAGTGAGGCTAAGACGTTGGGGATACAGACAGAAACTCCAAATATGATAGCAGAGATGAATTCCCGATGGGGGGCATAGAAAGGAAAGAGAAAAGTGAGTAATCTAAACTTAAATAAAGTAATCATCGGCGGAAGGCTCTCTACCTTTCCCGAGCAGAGGCAAACGCCGCAGGGAACACCTGTATGCACATTTTCAATAGCCGTAAATCGTAAGGGGAAAGACGGACAGGCGGATTTTTTTAACGTTACAGCGTGGAGACAGACAGCTGAGATAGTATCCAAGTATTTCAAAAAAGGCTCCTCGATAGCTCTTGTTGGATCCATTCAAACAAGAACGTGGACGGACTCGCAAGGGAACAAGCGTAACGCCTTTGAGATAGTCGCGGATGAAGTGTATTTTGTGGATTCCAAAAGCGAGAGCGAGGGTAACGATTTCCCTACGTATACCCCTACAGCGAGTGAGCCAAAGTACGAGAAGCTAAGTGCAGAAGACGATAATTTACCGTTCTAATGGGGGCGAGGAGTGGAAATGAAAGGTGATACGGAGTAATGCAAAGAAACGAAACAATCTGCGACAGATGCGGAAAAAGCAAAACGCTGCGAACCCAAAATGATATCATAATATCATTTGCCAAAATCGACTTATGGCAAGTTGGGCAGCATCGAACTGATGCACCGCAGAGGATTGACCTTTGCGAAGAATGTTACGAAAAATTTATTACTTTTTTGGAAGTAGGTGAATTGCTTTCAGAAGCTGAAGCTCAGATTAACACTGGAGCAGATAGCGGATTACCTGATATTATCGTGAAAGGCTACGAGTATTTTTCTCCACAGGAAGTGCGGAAAATGACACCGAAAGAGATACACGAAAATTATTCCGCTATTATGCGGTCAATGAAGAAGTGGAATTAAAGGAGAAAAGAATGAAAGCAGTTTTAATAAGCATTCAGCCGAAATGGTGCGAGCTTATCGCATCGGGCAAAAAGACGGTTGAGGTAAGAAAGACAAGACCTAAACTTGAAACGCCTTTTAGGGTATACATATATTGCACGAATAATGGCGGAACGCTTCATTCGGCTTATGAGGGATTACATTATCACCAAAGTTATATTGGCAAAAATGATATGTCTTGTATCAACGGCAAAGTCATAGGCGAGTTTGTGTGCGATAGGATAACTGAATATGAGTGTTCAGCAGACGGACACGGGGAACTTGCGACTACTTGCGGAACTTGTTTAAGCTATGACGAAATCATAAATTATTGCAACGGAAACGAGTTGTACGGTTGGCACATATCCAATTTTGTAATCTATGATAAGCCGAAAGAGTTGAGCGAGTTTGAAAGAGCTTGCCCCGATAATGTACGTTCTTGTGCTATGTGCCGTCATAGTGGTTACACACCAATGAAATGCTTACCGCTTACAAGACCGCCGCAGAGTTGGTGCTATGTTGAGGAGGTCAACCAATGAAAGAAACTGAATTGAAGCAAAAAAAAATTATTGACGTGTGTTGCGGTGGTCGAATGTTCTATTTTGACAAAAAAGACGAAAGAGTTTTGTTTTGCGATAATCGAAAAATTAAGACTACTCTTTGTGATGGCCGAGAATTTGAAGTCAATAGACCGACTTGGAAGTGTGTTTGCGATTGCGGAGCTAAAATGAAATAACAAATAAAATAATTATTTTTATATCAAGAAAGGAGTTAAAAAATGGAAAACAAGTATTACATCGTAAGAACAAACAGAGCAGGAGTATTCTTCGGAAAAATCAAAGAGAGAAGCGAGAAAGAGGTCACAATGACTGATGTACGCAAGATATGGCATTGGGACGGAGCTTGCGCTGTTGAACAGCTTGCTATTGACGGAACAAAGAAACCACATAATTGCAATTTTACCGTAGTTGTCCCTGAGATGATTGTTGCAGAACCTATTCAGATTATTCCTTGCACAGATAAGGCTGTAAAGAGCTTGTCGGGAGTTGAAGTATGGCAGATATAAATGAAGCTATTGAAAGGTTTTTAAGTGTAACCTCTGGCTCTGGCTCTGGCTTAATATCTTTTAACGGTAATAAAGTCTATTACATAGATAACGTGCCGACGGTTATTGAGAAAGTAAAAAGCAATCTTGCAAAGGGATATACCGTTAACGCTGACTTAACCACGGAACGTTGCTATGTTATAAAGCACAACGATCTGTTCGCACACGGAGAAACTATCAAGGAAGCGGAAAAGGCTTTGCAAGATAAAGTGTTCGCAACAATGGATACCGATGAAAAGATAGAAGTCTTCCTGAACGAATTTGACCTTGAAAGCAAATACCCAGCAAGAGCGTTTTATGACTGGCACAACAAGCTGACAGGCTCTTGCGAGTTTGGACGAAACGCCTTTATAAAGAACCACGGAATTGACCTTGAAAACGGTATGTATACTGTCAAAGAATTTATCGAAATTACCAAAAACGATTTTGGCGGTGAAATTATAAAGCAGTTAGCGGAAAGGATAGGCGGTGAGTAATGTATCAAGATAATTTTTTTAACGAGTTGATTATTGATAATTTTGCGGGTGGTGGTGGAGCGTCTGTGGGAATAGAACTCGCAGTGGGAAGACCTGTTGATATTGCAATAAATCATGATGCGGATGCTATTGCGATGCACTCAGTCAATCACCCATATACCACACATTTTCAAGAAGATGTGTTTGCTATAAACCCAGAAGAGGTAACGGGAGGAAGACCAGTAGGTATAGCGTGGTTTTCGCCAGACTGTAAGCATTTTTCACGTGCGAAAGGGAACAAACCTGTCGAACATAAGATAAGAGGACTTTCTTGGGTCATAATCAAATGGGCTATGTCAAATGTAGCACCGAGGTGTATTTTTATGGAAAACGTAGAAGAGATACAGACTTGGGGACCGCTTATTTACATTGAGGGGAAAGAACTATCCGAGTGCGAAAGAATACCTGGAAGTTGGCGCCCTGATCCTGAGAGAAGCGGAGAAACTTTTAATGCTTTTGTCGGAATGTTGACGGACGGTGTGCCCGAGAATTGTCCTGCTCTTGCAGAAGCTTGCGAGTTTTTGGAGATTGAGCGCGAAAGTGCAGCGGAAAAGCGCCTCATAAACGGTCTTGGTTATAAATTGGGATACAAGGTGCTCAGAGCATGTGATTACGGTGCCCCTACTATTCGTAAGCGCTTTTATCTCGTAGCAAGGAATGACGGAAAGCCTATTGTGTTTCCAAAGGCTACTCACGGCAAAGGCAAGGAGTTGAAGCCCTACCGTACAGCAGCCGAGTGCATTGATTGGAGTATTCCTTGCCCCTCTATCTTTGAGCGCAAAAAGCCCCTTGTAAAAAACACCCTGCGCCGCGTGGCGCGAGGGCTTGACAAATTCGTTATTAAGAACCCCAAGCCCTATATTCTCGAAATGAATTTTGATAATCCGTTCCAGGACGTAGATAGACCGATGAGTACTCAGACGAGCGCTAACCATCACTACCTTATTACGCCTGAGCTGGTAGAATGCTCACACAAGAACGGTCCGGGCGTGCACGGTGTAGATACTCCTATGAATACGCAGACAGGTAAGGCTTGCTTTGCCGTAGAAACGCCCTTTTTAACGAAGTTTCAGCAGCATAGCCTCGGGCAAGATGCGAAGAAGCCGCTTGATACCGTAATGCCCGGCGCTACAAGGTTTGGCGCGGTGATGCCCTCTATCATTCAGTATCACTCTGAACAGTGCAAGGGCGAGGTACGCGGGCAGGATATAAAGAAGCCTCTTATGACGGTTGACGGCTCGCCTAGATATGCGGTGAGCGGTATCTATATTTCAAAGTATTTTGGAGGAAAGGGAGCGAAAGCCAGTGGTGCAAGCGATCCCGTTCCTACTGTTACGGCTAAGGACCATAACGCCCTTGTTGCCGCAAACATCGTGCATTACTACGGAGGTGCAGATCATGCCAGCAAGAGTGATGCCCCTGTTCCCACTGTAACAACACTTCCAAGGCATTACCTCTGTGCAAGCAACCTTTGCGTGCTGCGTAAAAATATGGACGGTAAGAGCCTTGACGAGCCTATGCCTACTCTCACTACTTCGGCAGGTCATTTTGCGGAAATCAGAACGTATCTACTCTCGGTAGATAGCACGAATGAGCTTTATCATTGGAACGAGGTACGAAAGCTCCTCAACGAGTATGCGGATTATTCTATCAAAGAGAACGAGCTCCTGATTATCGAGATAGCAGGTATCCCTTATTTCATCGGCGATATTGGTATGCGTATGCTCAAGGCTGAGGAGCTGAAGCTTGCGCAGGGATTCCCGGTAGATTACATAATTGACATTGAGAGCCATATAGGTAAGAAATATTCTGAGGCAAAGCAGATAGCGAGGCTTGGAAATGCGGTGTGTCCGCCTGTTGCTACTGCGCTTATTAGAGCAAATTGTCCCGAGCTTGCTTACGATAAGATTATTATAACAGTAGAGCAGCTAAACAAAGCTATATGTAGAACGACGACAAATAAATAACGGAGGTGTATTATATCACCGGGGGCGAATTACTCGCTTCCAGTGATGTTTTGTTAATATGAAAAAAGAACCAAAAGGCTTTTGTATGTTCTTTGATTGGGTAGATGACTTGGATCAATGTAACGATGCAGACGCATGGAAAATTGTCAAGGCAATTAAAGAGTATTATGTAACTGGAGAAAATCCAGTAGATTTGGTAAAAAAACCGTTAAAAGCTACAATGGCTATGATTTATCACCAAATTCAACGAGGAGAAGATATAAGAAAAAAACGTTCAGATGCGGGGCAACAAGGCGGAAATGCCAAAGCAAACAAAAATTTTGCTCAAGCAAATGAAAATTTTGCTAAAGCAAACTCTAGCAAACAAAAATTTTCTCAAGCAAATGAAAATTTGCTAAAGCAAAATGTGCCTACTATAACAGATACTAATACTATAACAGATACAGTATATCCTTCGGATATACAAAAAAAGAAAAATATAAAAAAAGAAAAAGCGTCGCCAAAGGCTCCGCTACACGCGTACGGGGAATTTAATAACGTGATGTTAACCGATGAGGAGCTGGAAAAGCTCAAAGGAAAATTTAACGATTGTGAGGAGCGTATTGAAACTTTAAGCTCGTATATAGCTTCTACGGGGAAAAAATATAAATCCCACTACGCCACGATACTTAATTGGGCGAAAAGAGATAAGGATAAAACGGAAGGAGTAACCTCAAATGAAAGAAACGAGCCAAATAATAAAGACGATTCCACTTTTGCGGGACTTGGCAACTGGATCTACTGATATTGCCACCTTCGAGCAGAGAAAGGTGGATAAGGAAAACGCCGAGGTGGGAACGTTGTCGGGGATAGATTGTCCTATCTGCAAAAACAAAGGTTATTATATGGAACTCAGGGCGGGCGAAGCCGTTCAGATAACCTGCAGGTGTATGAAGACTAGGAACTCTATCAAACGCATAAAAGAGAGTGGTCTTTCGGAAGCTCTTAAACGTTTAAGTTTTGATAACTTCAAAGCTGAAAGTGAATGGCAGTCTGAGCTTTTGGGAATAGCTAAACGCTTTGCAGACAACGGTGAGGGGGAATGGCTGTTTATCGGAGGACAGCCCGGTATCGGAAAAACTCACTTGTGTACCGCTATCGTGGGAAGATATCTTGACAGAGGATATTCGGCCCGATATATGCTTTGGAGAGATGATTCCGTCCGGCTTAAATCTCTCGTAAACGACGCTTACGCATACGCTGAGGCTATCAACGACTTCAAACAAACAGATATTCTCTACATAGACGACTTTTTCAAAACGCAAAAGGGAATATCTCCAACTGCAGCGGATATCAATTTAGCGTTTGAATTACTGAACTACCGCTACGTTAAGAACTTGACGACGATATTCTCTACCGAAAAGTCGATAGCTCAGATCCTCGATATTGACGAAGCCATAGGAAGCAGAATATACTCCAAGTCTAAAAATTTTTGCCAAAATATAGCGCCGGACAAAAAGAAAAATTATCGTTTGGGAGGATTAAAATGAGCAAAAAAAATCAGGTATACGAAATAGCGGAAGCCTTAAAAGGGTACTCTTTGGAAAATAGGCTCGACAGAGAGTGCGTAGCAAGAATGCTTTACGAAAAAGGATACCGTATGCAGATACAAGCGGAATGGGTATATAACGAGTTTTATTTTGCTCACTGTTCAGAGTGCGGATATGAAGTCCCTGAGCACAGCGTTTCGTCATATTGTCCGGGATGTGGCGCGTATATGGAGGCAGAATGATATGAGCAAGGAGTACATAGAAAGGGAAGCGCTGATAAATACCGTGTGCGCTCAGTATCAAGGAGGGATGAATACCTTTTGGGCGAAGCCAAACGATTTTGTGAGAATGGTGGAGGATGAGCCTACCGTTGCGGTGGAGCCCAAACAAGGTCGCTGGGAGAAAGTCAATCTGTTTGTCGCTATATTCGGACTCGCCAAATGCTCCGTATGCGGAAACTGGGGAGAGAGAACACGCTATTGTCCTAATTGCGGTTCAAAAATGTACGGAGAAAGTGAGGACGTACAAGCGTGATAATAAAATTTACAGTGCCGTTAGTGCCTATCACAAAGAAGAACCACCAGCGCATATTGAAAAATCGACGGACGGGAAAACACTTCGTAGCTCCGTCAGAGCAGTACGAGCAATATGAAGCAGCCGCGCTGTGGTACGTGCCAAAACGGGGAAACCCGATAGATTTCCCCGTAAACGTTAAATGTTTATTTTTTATGCCGAACAACCGTGTCTGCGACCTCGCGAACCATCTTGAGTCTATAGACGATATTATGGTCAAAGCTGGATTGCTTAAAGACGATAACTATAAAATCCTCGCTTCGCACGACGGCTCCCGCGTCTTAGTAGATACGCAAAACCCCAGGACAGAGGTCTATATCTCCAAGGAGGTGTAATATGCCGAACAAACACCGTGACAGCAAACTCGCCAAGTGTCCGTTCTTCAACGCCCAGGAGAATCAGAAGATATATTGTGAGGGCGTTGAAGACGGTGTGGCTATGCACCTTGCTTTTGACTCCAAGGAGCACAAAAAGGCATATTGCGCGAGGTATTGCAATAAAAACTTTCCAAGGTGTCCGTATTACCGAATGCTTGACGCTCTGTATGACTGCTGCGGAAATCACTCTTGATTAGCATTAACCTTCATTTCATCGACCATAGCAAAAAAACATGACAGTGCTGCGGGATTGTTGAAGACATCTAACTCACGCTTACAATCGCCCATCAGAAAAAGTATTGCATCTAGCTGATTGGATATTGCCTCGGGGTCACACTTCAATTCGTTAATCAAGTGTTGCACGTCGTCGGTGTTTTCAAAGTATTTGCTCCAAAAAGCGTTAAGCAAATCGTGAGCGATATCTATGTATCTGCTCGCTGTGCAGGTCGCGTCTTCGATAAGTACTTTTTGAGATATTGTGTATTTGGACATAATATAGTCCTCCTTTTCGTATTTTAGTATGTTAGTGTTTTTTGTATGAGTGCTGTGCTGTTTTGAGCACAATGTTGTGTTGGGGGTAGTAAGTACCCACGGAAACGATTTAATGTTGTTGAACTCCTTACAGGTAAAGACGAAAAAATCTTAGAATTGATTTTGACGGGCTTTCTCCAACCCTTTATTTAATCTTTCTTTCACAGCCTGTCGTTGTTCATCGGTTAATACGGGACGTTGTTGTGGTGCGTGTATCTTTATCATAGTCTTGGGTATCTCATACACGCCATACTTACCGTCGTCTTCTTCACAGCTCACACCCTCGCACTCTGATACCTTCCTGAGCTGGCGGAGCAGTCGCCCATTGAAGGTCTCTACCCTCGCCGTTTGTTCTTCTTCGTTAAAGAGGATAATAGTTTCTTTTTCGTAGTTTGTTAATGTCATATTTTTTTCTCCTTTCTCTTGACAGTATGCCTTACTTATGGTATAATCAAAGGGAAGTGGGAGTAAGGCTTCCCACTCCCCCTTGTTTTGTGGGGTTAGTGAGTGATTGGCTTGGTCGCGTGGTCACTCACTATTTTCTTGACTAATCGGCTTTTTCGAGTACATTCTTGACAGACTCGCGGAGCTCTTCAAGTGTTTCGCACTTTTCAATAAGCTCAAGCACCATCTTTAAGATGTACTCGGTGTTTGTCGCCATTTCGTCCATTTCCTCACTTCCTTTCTTAACGGGTTATCCCGTGCCTTACGGGAATAGTATATCATATAGCCGTGTATACTGTCAATATGGAGTTTTATACAAAATGTAGCTGTGTTTTTTGGTTGTTGTGTATATAGACGGCTATTGTGATATGTGTTATAATACTGTTTGTGGAGGTAAATATAAATGCCGTATGATGAAAAATCAAAAGAGCGTACTATGCGTTATATGAAAGAAAAAAGGGACAAGCTCACCCTAAATCTTCCTTCAGGCGATAAAGAACGCTATCGAACTCACGCCGAACAAATGCGAGGTAAAAGTTTGACAA
The DNA here is from genome assembly GCA_045632545.1 of Eubacteriales bacterium. Lineage (GTDB taxonomy): Bacteria > Bacillota > Clostridia > Oscillospirales > CAG-272 > HGM12713. The sequence goes on from JAZQWY010000164.1 coordinate 22,820, forward strand.
GTCTGATTGTTGATTTGGTGGAGGAAGATATAAAAAAATGTGCTTACAGTAATGACAAAAGTGAAGGAGACACACAAAAATGAAAATGTCTAATGGAGTAAAATATTGCCTTGGAGTATGCGGGGCGCTTTGTGCGCTGTATCTTATCGGTGTGGCCGATTTGGATTATGGGTACTACACCTTCTTAAGGATAGCCTCTTTAATAGCGTTAGTTAGCCTGATACTCGTCTATTGGTCGGAGACAGTCAACGCTCTCAATCCTGTTACTATCATCGGCGGAGTGATATTGATATTGTTTAATCCGATATTCCCGATATATCTTGACAAAGAAATATGGGTAGTGCTTGATATCATAAGCGCTGTGTCTATGATTGGTTTGGGCGGATATATATTCGTCAAAAACAAAAAACAGAGTGGAAAAAACGAATAAAACGAACAAAAATAACGGCAGTTTTATACTGCCGTTTTATTTTTTTGCAAATTTTTGAAAAAAAGTGCCGTAGGGGGACTACCTTTTTTGTTTTTGGGTGTATTACAATGGTTTTATCGAGAGGAGGCTTTTTGTGGATTGGAACAAAATACGAGCGGAATATATTTCAGGAGGAACAAGTTACAGAAAACTTGCGGAAAAATATAAAGTACCTCTTACGACTTTAATGAGAACAGGGCGAAGAGAAGCGTGGGTGGACCTTAGGCTTCAAGCGGAGAGCAAAGCGAACGCGAAAATTGTAAATGATATAAGCAATAAGAGCGCCAAGATAGACGACAAATATTATAGACTTGTCGATATGCTTATGAATAAAGCTGAGGAGGTTATAAAGAACACTCCTACATGGCATGCCACAAATCTTAAGGAGATGGCAACCGCGCTCAAATACCTCAAGGAATGTAAGGGAGTAAAGTCCGAAGCAGATATCCGAGAACAGATGGCACGTATCGCGAAGCTAGAAAAGGAAGCTCGGGAGCAGAGCGATAAGAGCGCGGAGATAGTGATTACCATAGACGACGAAGCAAAGGATTACGCAAAATGAAAACAGTGTGGAGTATCGGCGTACCAAACGAAAAGCAAAAGCTGTTTTTCGTTGATGAACACAGATACATAGGATACGGCGGAGCGCGTGGCGGAGGAAAGTCTTGGGCAATACGCCGCAAGTTAGCGCTTCTGTGTCTTAATTACGCGGGAATAAAGTGCGGTATATATCGCCGCACGTATCCCGAACTCCGAAATAATCACGTAGTTCCTTTATTAAGCGAACTTAGAGGAGTGGCCCAATACAATGAGTCAAAGAAGACATTTACATTTCCAAACGGCTCAACCTTGCAGCTGTGCTATGCGGACAACCTAAAAGAACTCAATCAGAAGTTCCAAGGTCAGGAATACGACGTTCTCGCCATCGACGAGGCGACGCAGATTGCGGAGGAGTGGTTCGCCATAATGAAGGCGACCGTCAGAGGAGTAAATAACTTCCCAAAGCGTGTATATATTACCTGCAATCCCGGAGGTGTCGGTCACACATGGGTAAAACGCTTATTTATAGAGCGAAACTATAAGACGGGAGAATTTCCCGAGGATTATAGCTTTATTCAGGCGTTGCCCTCAGACAACAAGGCACTTATGGAGAGCGATCCGGATTACATCAGAACGTTGGAAGCGCTTCCACCTCAACTGCGTAAGGCGTGGCTTGAGGGGTCGTGGGATATCTTTATGGGACAATTCTTCGAGGAGTTTACCGACGCTCCGTCGCATTATGGCGACAGACTGTGGACTCACGTAATTGAGCCCTTTGAAATCCCGCCTAATTGGGAGATATACAGGTCTTTCGACTGGGGCTTTGCTAAACCGTTTTCTTGCGATTGGTGGGCAGTAGATGGAGACGGACGAGCATATCTGATATTGCAGATGTACGGCTGTAACGGAACGCCAGACGAAGGAGTAAAGTGGTCAGCTGACAAGGTCTTTTCGGAGATAGCGAAGGTAGAAAGGGAGCATAGGTGGCTCAGAGGAAGATTTATACGAGGAGTTGCAGATTCCGCAATATGGGCGGAGGACGGCGGCGAGCCTATCATAGAAAGTGCGGACAGACACGGAGTATACTTTGAGAAGTCTGATAAGACTCGTATACCCGGTTGGATGCAGATGCACTATAGATTTGCTTTTGATGAGACCGGACGCCCTATGATGTATTTCTTCAATACGTGCAGACATGCTATTCGTACTCTGCCTATGCTTCAGTATTCCCAAACTCACCCTGAGGACCTTGATACAACAGGTGAGGACCATTTTGCGGATTCGTGCAGATACTTTTGTATGATGCGTCCGATAAAGGCAAGGGAGATAGGTGTGGAATACAAATATAAAGCTGACCCGTTGGACCAGTTTAACGAAACTAATAAAAAAACTTATACATATCACGGAGTAAGCCGTTATTGAGGAGGAATATGGGTCTTTTTAAGGTCTTTAATAAACATGCTCCGCCGCCGAGCGGAGGGAACATCTACGAGCTACCGCAGAACGAACAAATAATGGAAGCTAACGTAGCGGTGGATGAAAAACGTATGGCGGAATGGAACGCCGTGCTACGGTCGTATAAGAACGCTAGAGGTGTAATAGAGAATAAAATAAAAGCCAATGAGAAATTTTGGCGTATGCGTCAATGGAAAGACGGAGGACATAAAAAAGGAGAACAGCCGATACCATCTACAGCATGGCTATTTTCCTGTATACAGTCAAAGCTCGCTGACGTAATGGAATCCTATCCCACGGCAAATTTTCGCCCAAGGCAGAAGGACGATGTGGAAGAAGCAAAGAAACTGTCAAGCATAGTCCCCGTAATTATCGCGCAGAACAATTTTGAAGAGGTATACAAGAACGTATCAGAGTATACCTTGAAGAACGGCGTAGGCGTATACCACGTATGGTGGGACGGTTCTAAGCACGGAGGCCTTGGGGATATTGCTGTAACCGAAATGAACGTATTCAATATCCTTTGGGAGCCGGGGATAACCGACATACAAAAATCCACGTATGTATTTACGGTAGAGCTAGTAGATAAGAAGATACTAGAGCAAAGATATCCGGACAAAGCTCCAAGGATAAAAGGAAAGTCGATTACGCCGTCTCAATTTATAACCGATGAAAGAGTGGACGTATCAGACAAAATAGTCGTAGTGGACGTATATTACCGTGTTGAGCAGAACGGACACAGGATACTGCACTATTGCAAGTATGCGGATACAGTATGTCTCGAATCTACCGAAAATGATATACAGCGTTATCCAAACGGACTGTACGCGCACGGAATGTATCCGTTTGTCGTTCAGAGCTTATACCATATAGAGTCAAGTTTATACGGTACGGGTATGGTTGATATCGGCGCCGATTCACAGCTTCAAATCGACCTTATGAACGAAGCTGTAGTGGAAAATACACTTATGGGAGCTAAGCCAAGATTTTTTGCAACTTCGGATACAGTCGTATCTGAAGAAGATTTCATAGATTGGCGTAAGACCTTTGTCAAGGTCGCCACGACATCAGAGAACACAATAAAGCCCATAACGACGACCCCTCTACAAGGTAATTACCTCTCGTTTATGCAGTCGAAGATAGAAGAGCTTAAATACGTTACTTCAAATCACGATGTTAACAATGGGGCGGCACCAAACGGTATAACGGCGGCATCTGCAATAGCCGCCCTCCAGGAATCGTCGGGTAAAAATTCACGTGCCATCAATAAGACGTTTTATAACAGCTTCGCAAAGGTAATGGAGCTTGTTGTTGAGCTTATCCGTCAGTTCTACGATACTAAGCGTTGTTTCAGGATAATTCCTGACAGTACAGCTGAGGGTGGATATGAATTTATGGAGTATGATAACAGTCATCTCAAAGGAGTTCCTCAGGCTGCAGTCAACGGAATGGATATGGGCTTCCGTATTCCTGAATTTGACATAGATATCACGGCAGAAAAAGCAAACCCGTATAAGAAAATGGAGATGAACGAGCTCGCGCTTTCATTCTTCAAAATGGGATTTTTCAATCCGCAAATGACAGACCAAGCAATAGCTTGTCTCAATATGATGGACTTCGAGGCAAAAGACCGTATTATCGAGCGTATAAAGGAAAACGGTACGCTTCTGGATCAGATGATGATGTATCAGCAACTTTGTATAGCGCTTGCGCAGAAATATGGAGATATAGGAGCTATGCAGGCAATTCAGCAAAATATGATGAGGAGTGGTCAGCCAATCCCCGAAATGGGAGGAGTTGAGCCTAAAGAAGCCGCAAATCCCGGAGGACAGACAGGAGAAATAAAGCAGGTAGAGAACGCAAGGGCAAGAGCGAGGGCAAGCACGGAGGCGACCTAATGATAAAAGTAAAGTACGATGGAAAATACAGTCTTTTCATTGAAGGTCACGCGGGACAAGCACCGCATGGTCAGGATATCGTTTGTGCGAGTGTTTCGGCATTAATATGCACTCTTGCGGAATACCTTGCAAAGCACAGTGGACACCTTGTACAACACAAGATAAGTACGTCATCGGGAAAAGGAATAATAAATGTTGTTCCCGAGAAATATTTTGAAAGCTCGTGCGCGGCGGCATTTGAATTTACATTATCAGGACTTTCAAATATAGCTGAGAATTACCCGGATTACATACGGTTTATGCCGTTGTAAATACAGATGGATTCGCCGACCCTAAACGGCAGATGGATTCGCCGACCCTAAACGGCAGGAAAGGAGTGCGTATGGCACTTAAAAGATTATTCGATTTACAGCTTTTCGCGGAAGGCGGAGGAGACGGTGGCGCGTCTGCGGCTGGCGGTGAATCGAGCGCGTCTATGAATGAAACGGTAGCGCCAAGCTATCCGAAAAACATTCCCGACCGCGCGAAAAAGTATTATGATATGGCTGCTAAAAAAACGCAGAAAGTCGACACTGCGGCAAAAGAAACAGCCAAAGAAACAAAACCTAATACAATTACCACCACCGAAGAGGAGAACCCCGCAAATAGCGAGGCAAGTATCCCAAAGAAGCTGTCCTTCGGAGAGCTTATAGAGTCTGAAGACTATAAGGCGGAGTACGAGCGACATATACGCAAAGCTGTACGCGATAGGATGAAGACACACGAAGCGGAGAGAAGCGAAACAAACGAATTGCTTTCGCTTGTGGGGCAGAAATACGGGCTTGATACCAAGTCCGAGAATTTCCGAACGGAGCTTGCTAACGCAATAAAGGCGGATGACAGCTACTACGAGAAATACGCTCAGGAGCACGACGTTCCTCTGCCAGAGGCAAAGCGACTTATGGGGCTTGAGGCTCAGCTTGCGAAGGCTGAAGAACAGGCGAAACTTGCTCGTGAGCAACAGGAAAATGATAGAGTTATAAACGCTCTGCGCGATAAAGGCGCTGAGACTAAAAAGCTCTATCCCGAATTTGACCTGGACACTGCTATGAAGGACGAACGTTTTAAGCGCTTAACAGTCGCTTTTGGCGGTGACACCACACAAGCATACAAGGCTCTCAATCACGACGCCCTACAGAGAAAAGCGGTAGCGGAAGCGGAATCAAGAGCACAGGCGGCAGTGAGCAACGCGGTCAAATCAAATCTTTCTCGCCCGTCAGAGGGCGGTATCTCCTCGACTTCAAATAACGCCCCGGCAACGCCCGATTTTAAGTCTATGGGACTTACGGGATTGCGAGCCTGGGCATCACAACAAAGAAATAGAACGGGGAGATAAGAAGCTCCCTGAAAGGAGTTAATTATGAAAACAGAAACATACGTTATTTTTGACCTTCAGATGTTTGCGTTTGCGGATGCTCCCGCAAGTATGACAAAGACAAGTACCGACGCCATGTCGCCTACGATGAAGGAGTTCTACGATACAGCTCTCCTTGAGAATGCGAGAGAGGTTATGGTGTGGAACCAGTTTGGAAAAGAGCAGACTATCACTCACGGAAAAACAGCTGAGTGGAGAAAGTTCAAGACCTTCGCTCCTGCGCTTACTCCTCTTACAGAAGGTACGACTCCCGAAGGCTCTACACTCGGCATGGAGAGTGTAACGGCTGAGATATCCCAGTACGGTGATTTCGTTCCCGTATCCGACGTTCTCGAATACGAGGCTTACGACGATGTTATCTTCGGAGCTACCGAGGAGATGGGCGCTGCGGGCGGTGAGACAAACGACCTGCTCACAAGAAACGCGGTGCTTTCGGGTACCAACGTTGCATTTTGTCCAAACTTTGATTTTACCAAAAATAAAGAGGAAGCTGTAACAAAGAGGGCTGCTCTTACCGATACCGCAGTGCTAACACCTAAAATGGTAAACAAGGCGGCCACGATGCTCAAGAAGATGAAAGCGCCCAAGATAAACGGTTATTATGTTGCTATCATACACCCCTCTGTAGCAGAGGACCTCAGAGAGAGTGATGAGTGGAAAGAGTTCCACAAGCATACCGCAGTACAGCAGATATTCAAGGGCGAGATAGGAGAGCTTCACGGCGTAAAGTTCATTGAATCCACTACCGCAAAAATATACAAGAGAGAAGGTAAGTCTAACGTCTACGCAACGATATTCTTCGGCAAGGACGCATGGGGCAAACTCGCTCTTGAAGGCGCGGGAATGGAAATGATTATAAAGGACAAGTCCGAGATAGGCGGTCCTCTTGAACAGTTCTCAACCGTGGGCTATAAGTTCATGCACGGTGCGCAGATACTCTATCAGGAGAGACTTATCAGAATTGAGTCGGTATCTTCGTACGGAAATATTGACGATGAAAATTAAAATAGAGGAGAGTTGTTATGGCAACTAAAATAAAAAGTGTAGGTGCAGAGTCTGAGGTCGCAGAGGTTACTGAGCCTGAGGTCGCAGAGGTTACTTCGATTACAGAGCCAAAGGTGAAGATTACGCTTCCCCTGCTTTCGGGAAAGGACGCTCAGCAGGACGTATTCGTGGCTGTGAATTTCAAGACTTACAGAATACAGCGCGGTGTAGAGGTTGAGGTGCCCGAGAGTGTATATGAGGTGCTCAAGGAGTCTCAGCGCGCCGCTGACGAGGAAATACGCGAGAAAATTCGTAGAGCCTTCAAAGAAGCCTAAAGCACTATATAAAATCTTTAAGAGGGGGGACTACCCCCCTCTTTTTTTCGTGAGTTATAATTAAATAAAAACCATTAGGAGGTATTTTATATGACAATAAACGAAGCTTTGAATGCGGCAGACGCGCTGAGAAACAACGCTGTGGGGCGAGAAATCAAGATAACTTTTCTTTCCGAGCTGGATGGACGAATATGTTACGACATTATGCAGCCTTGCGGATATAAAGGAAATTTTATTGGCTATGATAGCAAGACACCGGGGGATACCGAGCTCCTCGTTCCGTATCCGTACGACGCGCTCTACGTTTCGTATCTGGAGCAGGAGATAGCTCGCGCCAGTAACGAGCTACCGAGATATAACAACGCGCGAGTTCTTTTCAACGAGAAACTATCTGCGTTTCGTCAGTGGTATGTACGTACCCATAAGACGGAAACTCCGAATATCAAATTCCCGATAAGGGGGATATGAATATGTATTCACCAGAACTTTACGAACCCGAGACGACACGGGACATTATACAAGAATTTGGCGGATATAATCACAACGTCCGTATAGGAGAAAACGAGTTTTACGATATGAAAAATCTCTCCAGCGCAAACTACCCCACGTTGTCGCCGAGATGTAAGAGAGGAAAAAAGAATGAGATAGAAAACTGCCGTGGTCTTCTCGCAAAGAATGGTCTTGCGTATGTAAAAGGCAATACTTTTTATTATGAAAAAGACGGCGATATTTACTCTTATGGTCTTGAGCGAGAATATTATGACCAAGAACGTAGACTTGTATCTATGGGGGCTTATCTTATAGTTTATCCCGATATGCTATCTTTCAATACGGTGGATATAGATTTAGCTCTTGTTACGGACAATGGGAAGAATATAAAACCTGAACTGATGTATAACGAGGGCAAGGAAATTAAAGAAGATTTCACTTTCCAGCTGTGTAACGAGGACGGAAGTCCCATAGATGATAGCGATATATTGATTGACTTGGATTACCTAAATGGAAGCTCCACTACCAAGGATTATTATTTTTTAGCCAAAGATGCAACAATATATATCGATCCGTTCAAAGAGTATGAAATTAAGTTAGACGGTATGAGTGGAAATACTGTATCTTGCACTCCAAACAATACCTTTGTTATGGACAGCAATAATTATATCTTTACCATCACAAAAAAAGGTAGTAGTTTATATATAAAATCTAACTGGAAAAATACAGAAGCTGTAGATACAGAAGCTGTAGATACAGAAGTTGTAAATACAGAACCTGTAGATAAGGAGAATTTTTATGACCAATTATATAGTACAGTGGTTGATGAAGAAAGAGTTTTTGAATATGAATTTTCGTTAGTAAAAATAACAACATATTGTGAATTGACTGGTGTTGATAACGCAAATAATTCAGAGACATATGCTGTCAAAAGAACATTTAATATTAAAGCAAAATGTAAGGTCGTTGCTGAACGTGACGATGCTAACAATATAACTAAAAAACTGCATTTCACTGAAACGCCGTGGGAACCAATCAAAATTGGTACATTGAGGGTCAAAAAACAGGAAGCTGGATATGTCTTTCAACGGTGTACAATGAGCAACGAAAACCTAACACCAAATGAAATATGGAATGAGCCTTCATATTGGAGTGATTATCCTGGTCGCATTGAGATATTTTGTTCAGAGTATGACTTAAAAAAATTGGTGAGAGATATAAAGGAAGCTAAAACCTCGGACAAAATCAAAATATCGTTGAGCGAAAATAGTCAAACTGACGTCTTAGACTCATTTGTGAAAAAACTTAATGATAGCACAGTTTTGTTAAAGGATATGGCATTGACCAATGACAAAGCTAATACTATGTTACTTCCGGGATGTATAGAGTGGTTTAAGAGCATCAACACTAACGCCACCATTACAATTTCCCCGGTAATAAAAAAACTCGACTACTTAATCGAAAGCAACAATAGGCTTTGGGGGTGCAGATACGGCGAGAACGTAGACGGAATTTTCGTCAACGAGATATACGCCACGGCTCTTGGCGCATTCAAATGCTGGGACGTGTTTGATAGGACAGACCAAGATAGTTACGTCGTGTCTGTCGGCTCTGACGGTCCTTTCACCGCCGCGATAAACTACAGGGGACACCCTATGTTCTTCAAAGAGAACTGTTTCCATATGATATACGGCGCATACCCCAGCGCGTATCAGCTCGTTACCGAGACGGGTACGGGAGTGAAGGCAGGTTCGGATAAGAGTCTTTGCATAATTCAGAACGTCCTGTACTATCATTCTCCTGACGGAATATACCGTTATGACGGCTCCTCGTATGAGAAGATATCAGGGGCGTTAGGCTTTGAGAATTACACGGATGCCGTGGCAGGAAGCATAGATAATAAATATTATGTGGCTATGACCGCCGAGAATGGCACGAGAGAGCTTTTCGTTTATGACATAGGTAAAGGACTATGGCACAAAGAAGATGCCGTAAACATACAATATTTTGCGCGATACGGCAATGACCTATACTTTGTCGCTGACGATTATCTCTGGACGGTCAAGGGAACTAGTGGCGAGCCCGAAGCTCAGCCTGTGGAATGGTATGCTGAATCGGGTGAGATAGGGTATTCCACTCCTGACGCTAAGTACGTTGACAAGCTACAGCTCAGGCTTTCGCTTCCCGTAGGAAGCTCGGTAAGCCTGTATATCGAATACGACTCGGACGAATATTGGCAATTTCTCGGTTCGGTGTCAGGAAAGTCATTCCAAGCCTTCACGCTTCCGATATTGCCAAGACGTTGTGACCATTTTAGAATCCGCATATCGGGCGTTGGCGAGTGTAAGATATTCAGTTTGTCGAAAATCCTCGAAAATGGTGGTGACGTATAATGGCTATGTATCTTACAACGGAAATTTCGCCAAAGGGCGCGACGGCTGAACAGAAACTTGACGACCTGGTAAGACAGCTTCAATGGCAGAACAAACAGCTCCAGACGATTATCGCAGACCTTTACAAGGCGATTGAAACAGCTGACACTAAAAAATAATTTAACGAAAGTACTTGATTATTTTAGGAGAATATGGTACACTTATACCTAAAGTACAATTTGGAGGAAAGTCTTATGAAAAAGTCTAAAAAAATTACAAAAATTATAATTGGAATAGGTTTAATGGTTCTTTCTTCGGTAGTTATTACTACCCTTTCTATGAGTGGAATTCAACTGGGTGGTTTGCCGACAATTTTGGTTCATTCTCCTTGGATATGTTATTGGATTTACCTTAGACAATTAAAAAAGGAAGCTGCTGAAAAACAATCCCAAAAGGAAGAAAATTCACCCGAATCCGAGGAAGTTTCAGAACCCACCGACATTGAAAAAGATAACGTAGAAACAACTGGTGAATAAATTTTACAACGGAGAGCTATAATAGCTCTCCGTTTTTCTTGAAAAAATGCTATAGGGGGACTACCTTTTGGTAGTCTTTTTTTGATATAGTGATATAGTAAAGAAAAAACCTTTAGGAGGAAGAAATGAACGAAAAATACAAATTCAAACTAGGGCGGGATTACGAGAGCCGAAATCAGTCGGCAATAGACGATTTGACAAACCAATATACGAATAGGCAGTTTTCCTATGATGCCGATACCGACGCGGCGTATCAGGACTACGCTAAGATGATGCGCGAGAGTGGATATAAGGCAATGCAGGACACCGTGGCTCACGCTTCGGCTCTGACGGGGGGATACGGCAATTCCTATGCCGCTACGGCAGGGCAGCAGGTATACAATGATTACGCAAAGCAGATAGGCGCGGCGCAGGCAGATTTTTACGACAGAGCCTTAGCTAACTTCAATTCCGAGGGTAACGACCTTTTGAGTAAGATAGGCGTTCTTGAAAATAGAGAAAACGCAGACAGAGCACTGTGGGAGGAGGATTATACCCGAGCTTGGAACGAGGCTGAACAGCGCGCTAATCATGGTGACGTAAGTGAGCTTGCAGGACTATTAGATATTGACACTGCAACCGTTCAAAAATCTCTCGGATATGGAGAGATAACTCCTGAAATTGAACAAGGTCTTATAGACGCTCTTAATAACGAAAACGGCGATGAGTATTTACGTAGCTTGGTTGCTGCAGGGTATGACACGGAGAACTTAGTGGAAATGGCTAAGCGTTTACAGTATACAGGTAAGATTAACAAAGATTTGAATTTTGAAGAAGATAAAGAAGCGAAAGGCGACTACAAATACAAAATAACATATACGGATAAACCCAAAATCGACCATGACGCATTTGTGGTAAAGGAGAGTGTCAATAAATCTGTTGAAGGAGAGAAATTCTCTAAGAAAGCAGGCGGTAAGTTCCATATTGCTCGTAAAGCTGCGCACAAGGACACAAACAATACTTTAGCAAATCCCAGTAGCTATGGTGGTGATGATGGTAAAGAGAATTGGTATCTTGAATTTGGCAAAGAGCTGGAAGACGATGATAGTGTATATACGCCGTTAATTAACAGTGGTAAATCAGGGGTTGTCTTATACAATGATGTATTATACTATATAGACGGCGACAAGGTACTTACTATTCAGGCTCGAGCCGAACACGTAGATGACTATAATAAATTATTAAAATTTATGAAAGATATCTATTGGCAACAAAACGAAACGAACTAATATAGGAGAAAAAATATGGGAAGATTAATGTTAACACCCGAAGAAGCGCAAGATAGGTTAGCCAAGGGGTATCAGCGTGCGATCTCTATAACCTTAAACGCCGAACGTAATCGTCTAACGGATTTTGAAGCGCAGTACGGTACAGACTATGTTACAAAGTGGCACACCCCAGATGAATTTAATAAATATTACTCAGATTTAGAGGATGCTCGCGACTATCTGGAGTTATATAAGTCGTACTATAATACATACGGCACCGACGAGCAGAAGTCATCAGTGGCGGATTTAGACAACGTTATCGTGAGTTATAACGACGCTCTCGGAGCTAAGGACTCGATAATGTCGCACTATTCTCCGTACGCCACCGCCGACCAGTATCAGCGTGCTATGGATTTTCAGGCGGAGAAGATAGCGGAGCGTAATATGTTGAGCACGTTGAATTTAGACGATGCGCAAAGCAATATAGATGCAAAAGAAATTGAAATATCTACGCTGAGAGCAGAATTAAGCGACTTACAGGCAGGTAAAATTAGGCTATCAAGAGCAGAAAAAGAAAAGAAAATAGGACAGTTGCAACTGGCTATTGCCCGAGCTAATGGTGAATTATCCGAATTAAAAAATACTCTTCATAAAGCATCGAAAATTCAAGAGGGGAATGAGTGGTCAAAATACAAAGACGCGCCGGATTTTGCCGAAATGTCCGTTCCCAAAGAAATGTTTGCTCACGAGTCGCAGACGTATAATGCAATATTTTACCCTGAAGCTCGTGAGATATACGCTAATATGGTCGGCAACTCCGGGACATCAGATGATTACATTTACGATCTATTAGAGCCAACAGAAAAAGATATGGTAGCTTACTTAGATAAAGTATACGGTTGGGAAAAAGCTGAAAAATACTTAGATTTTATGACGGATGAGCTCATAAACAGACGGGCAAAGTCTTGGTATGAGTTCGGACAAGAACACAAGATTGCCGCCTATATAGCAGCTGTACCAATAAATCTTGTTAGTGGTATAGAGGCAGTAGGTAATATATTAACAGGGGCAAAACATCAAAATTTAACCTCCGCGGCAGCCCAGGCACTTCGTGGCGGTGCTTCGAGTACGATAGACAGCGACCTTGGCAAGTTTTTATACAACACGGGTACGTCATTATTGGATAGCGCGACGGCGTTTGGTATTTCCGCGTTAACGGGTATGCCTGTCTTGGGGAGCGCTCTGCTCGGAGGCTCCGCCACAGCTAGTACTATGAACGACATGATATCTCGCGGCGCACGCGCGGATCAGGTTATATTTACAGGTATCGCGGCGGGTATCTTTGAGGCGTTGTTTGAAAGTTTTTCTTTAGGAGCCACTGGCGCAATCAAAAACTTGACGAGTATGCAGTTGAAGAATAGCGTCCTCAACACCTTAAAGGATATGGGTATTTCCACGCTTGTAAACGCAAGCGAGGAAGCGGTTACAGAGGTCGCAAATATTCTATACGACACGATAGTTAACGGTGAATTTTCCGATGCCACGATAATGGTAGAACAGCTTATGGCAAGAGGATATACCCAAGAAGAAGCCGTGTCCGCCGTAGTAAAGACAAAGGGTATGCAGATAGGCGAAGCGGCGGCATCGGGCGCGTTAATGGGTCCTGCCTTCGGCGGACTTGGAGTGGCAGCGGGAACGGTGGCGCGAGAGATTGGCTATCGTTCTGAGGGCGCGGATATAAAAAACTCCACTGACGACACGGCAAACTTAGAAACTCTATTGAAGTCTGCCGAAGCTTATTCCTCCGTGAGCAGAACTCTTAACAAAGCGGCAAGTAAGGTAACGGAAAAGGGAGAGAAGGTCAGTAATAGGCAAGTTGGAAAGCTCAAAGCCGAGCTTATTCAAGCACAGCAAACGGCGTTCGCAAATCTGGCAAGCGAGACCTTTCTCCCCGGCATAAAGACCGCGCTTGAAGAACAGGGACTAAGCGGAAAGACGCTTGATAAGACAGCTACCGCGATAGGTAAATATTTCGGCGGAGAGCGTAACAAACTTTCCCTGAACGAAGGAAAGCTCCTTGAGAGCGAAGCGGCAAAAAATGTAATTGACAGCTATAAGAAAATGATTGACGAAGCTGATGAGGAGACAAGACGAAAGCTAAACGATATCGCATATGACATAGAGCAAACGGCAGATTCGGGTATGCGAGCACGTGTAAACGCCCGCGCGAGTGAGATTTCCGAGCCCTCGAACGAGGCTGAACAGGTAGTATACGGCTATGGCTCGTCGGGTATGACGTGGGATGCAACGAAGTTCAAAATAGAAACAACAAGCTCTAATAGCGAGATGCTTAGGAATATCAGCCAACTTAGAGCATATGAGCTTTGGAAAATAGGAAGAGAGGAATACGTAAATAAGAACGAAACAGAGCGTGAAAACAAAAAAGCCGCCGCTATAAAAGCGGCGGAAGCGGAAGGCAAAAAGCATGTTCGCAGGGTAGGAAAGTACGACGACAGCAAGGCACGCAAAAGGCTCAAGCAGTTGAAACGCGAATCGGTACGCGGAGAGGAGCAGAAAAAGCTGTACGAACGTACTGAAGCAGCGCTCACGCTTGCTGAAATGATTGCTAAATTCGCGGGGATAGACGTATACGTTATAGAGGGCGAGCCTGATGTGAACGGCAAGATAACGAGCGAAAACGGTTTATACGTGCTAAAAGAGGGCAAGAATACACAGGCTATCTATATAGATATAAACGCGGGTATAAATGATATGGACGATTTTATAAAAGCGGCTATTATCCCGCATTTATCTCACGAGGTAACGCACTCCTTTCGTGTCAACGCTTCCACGCAGTATGAGAAGCTCAGCGTGTTTATCCAGGACTATCTGACCAAACAAGGCTACTCCGTTGAAGCGCTTGTTAAGCAACGCCAAGACGCATACATGAGAAAGCACGGCAAGGAGCTTTCACCCGCAGATGCGCTTGAGGAAGTTATCGCTCGCGCGTGTGAGGAGCGTATGGGTAACAGTAAAGCGGTGAAGGAATTTGTTTCCGAGATGTACGCTAAGGACAAGACGCTTGCCGAGAAATTCGTAAACGAAGTTAAGAAGTTTATTGCTAAAATCAACGAGTGGTTCGATATCTTCGCGAAGCAGGAATCTGTTACTGTAGAAGCTGAGAAAATGAAGGGAGCCGGAGACGAATTTCAACGGCTTTGGGACGAAGCATTCAAAGAAGCCGTTAAGGGCTATCAGGTGCTATATACTGGGAAGAGTAAGTCAACGTCAGAAAAGAAGACGGTTAAAAACTCTTTAAGGGAAGATTTTGCGGAAGAATACGACAACTGGGATAAAAAGAATCCACGAAAAACATTTATCGTCGGAACAACATCAAAAGCGTTGCAGTCACTAGGGATTGAGGAAAAACCAATTACTTGGGATTCGGCAAAAATAATAAAAATTAAGGGAAAACACCCCAAAATGACCGATGATGTGATAAAACAGGTCCCCAATATTTTGGAATATCCAATAGTAATAATGGAGTCTAGGACAAAAGACGGACGACTTACGTTTTTTGGTGAAGTGTATGCAGATGGAAAACCTGTCCTTGCAGTGTTGGAGTTGTCTCCAACTAACAAAGATGGTATAGCTCTTGACGAGTTAAAAATAGCAAGCGCATACAGAAAAGATGGTGCCCAACGCTTGCTTTATAATTCAGAAATCTTATATCGTGATTCCGACAAAAAAAGAGTTACCGAATGGGAAAAGCGTACTAGGCTCCAATTGCCGGTCGGCTATTCCTCCGATAACTCTACTAATAGTATAACCGAAAAAGCGCAAGTTGTCAACAGTAAAATTTCGGAAAATGAAAAAATTATGTACTCCGAGCGAGAGGACGTTCTAACCAGCGCCGAGATAGTGCGTAATATCTTTGAAAAAAATCCCAAGTATGAGGGATATGAGAAGAACGCTCAGCAGCTTGATAAGTATAAACTTGAAATGCAGAAAAAGGAAAGAAACGTCCAGCGTATACGAGATATAGACAAAAAGATAAAGCAACTTAGACGTCTGCGCGCACAGTCGGGCAAGGGGACTCAAATGGATGATCTCCATCAGTCGAGACGGATTGCAGAAAGGCGTATCGCAGAGGCAGAGGCTAAAATGCTGGAATATGAAGCTCAGCAACTTCAAAGGGTAATCGAGGCAGAGCGAAAGAAGATGATAAAGGAGCTAACCGAGGAGCTTGAGGGTAAGCGTAGCGGTCAGGTGTCCGAAATCAGAATAAAACAGGCGAAGAAGGAGTTTATAGAAAGAATATCCAGAAAGACAAAAGACCTTCAGGAGAAGCTCTTGAAGAATACCAAGGACAAGCATATTCCCGAGGACTTCAAAAAACCTCTAGCGGAGTTTTTAGCGACGCTTGATTTTACTCCCCCTAACACCCGTAATCGCAAGGGAGGGGAGACAAAGCGTGCGCAAAATGCCCGTGTAGCGTATGACAACTTGATGAACTGGATAAAAGCATACGCGAACACTCACGTCGAGGATTTAGGCTATATTGATATTCAAGACGATTTGGCGGAAATGCTCAACGAACAGAAGGAAAAAATGTTGACTGCTATCGAGAGCTTAGGAAGTGAAAGCCATTTTAGGATATACAATATGGATTCCCAACAGCTTGAAACGCTGAATAGAGTTTTGAGGGAAGTTCAGATGGCTGTCAATAAGGCTAATTCGCTTAAGTCCGAAGGAAGCTTTAAGCACGTTGCGGAAATGGCGCAAGAATCTATGGAGCATAACGAGAGTTTCCGCAGAATGAAGAAAGGAGATAAACGCGGCCTGAGGGACTTCTTTGAGTGGGACAATACTTTGCCTGTTTATGCTTTTAAGCGACTTGGCGAAGCAGGACGACAGCTTTTCTCCGCGTTTCAGGACGGCTTTGACGAACTGATAATCAGGCTCGACGACGCAAGTAATTTTACCCTAAATCTTTATACCGACAAGGAGTACGAAAAATGGTGTAAAGAAATCCATACATTTGACCTGGAAACGTATAGGGAAGATGCAGACGGAAAGGTAATAACTAAGACAGAAAAGGTAACTCTGAACGTGCCTCAGATAATGTCGTTGTATTGTCTTGAAAAGAGAAAGCAAGGTCTCGGACATACGAGAGGCGGAGGTATATACGCGCCAACACCTGAGGGGGCAAAGGTACCTAACGGAAAGAACGGAGCTATGCTCACCGAGGATAGCGTTAAAGAGATACTTTCAAAACTTGATAAAAGACAGAAACACGTTGCCGACCAATTACAGCGTTATATGTCTACGACTTGCGCTAAATGGGGAAATCGAGTATCTATGGCGCGCTGGGGATATCTTATGTTTACGGAGGAGTTTTATTTTCCCATAGACGTATATAACCCGAATAAGATAGACGATAAAGCAACTTCAAGAGCAAACTCAATGTATAAATTACTCGATATGAGATTTATGAAGCCCACCGATCCAAACGCGAAGGGCAGGGTAGTATTGTATGACATATTCGACGTATTCGCTTCTCACGCTGCGGATATGGCGCGTATGAGCTCGCTCTCCTTACCTGTGTTAGACTTCGTTAAATGGTACAGCTACAGAGAAAAGGTGAACGGTGATGAACGCACCTTAAAAAACTCTCTCGAAGATGCTTTTGGCAAGGGAATTATCAACTATCTAGATAACTTTATATCTGATATTAGCGGAGTTGTTGAAGTTCGGGGAAATGGGGTTGAATTTCTTGCAGATATTGTCAAAAACGCAAAGACGATGTCAGTAGGAGCGAATTTGAGGTCCACATCTCAGCAGCCTATGTCAGCTACACGCGCTATGTTGCTTATATCCCCGAAATATATGTCTAAAGCGATATTACAAAAGCCGAATAGAGAAAAGCTAAAGAAATGGTGCCCTATGGCGCTTTATAAGTCTATGGGATATCTTGAACCAGGTACCGGAAAAGGCTTTGATACTCTGATAAAACACGATGAAAGCGGTCTGCAAAAAGTTCGTGAAGGAACGATGAAGGGTATGGAGCTACTCGATGAATTAACTTGGGGCTACCTTTGGAACGCAATAGAACTTGAAATATCTGACAAACACCCAGAGCTTGTTAAAGATTCGGACGAATATAATATGCTTGTTGCCAAGCGTATGAGGGATATCATATATTACACTCAGGTTGTGGATTCTCCTATGAGCAAATCCGATATTATGCGTAGTTCTAACAGCCTGACCAGGCAACTTACGGCATTTATGAGCGAGGCGACGGTTACATACAATATGTTATTGGACGTATATGAGGAAGGAATGGATAGTGTTCGCCAAGGTGGAAAATTCTGGACTAGGGAACGCGCAGGAAAAGCGTGTCGTATTATCGCAATATACACACTAACTGCTTTGCAACTCGCCGCAGTGACATCTTTTATTGATGCTATGCGAGATGATGACTACGACGAGGAATATTTTGATAAATATGGGGAGGCGTTTCTAGCTAACATTATAAACGAGATGAATCCGCTAAGCAAGCTCCCTTGGTTTAGAGACTTCTTCAGCGCCATTGAGGGATACTATACACAAAGAACCGATACCGCTATATTTAACTACGTAGCTAGATTTATTAGAGATATTCAGAAGATATTTTCTAAAG
Source organism: Eubacteriales bacterium (assembly GCA_045632545.1). Classification (GTDB taxonomy): domain Bacteria; phylum Bacillota; class Clostridia; order Oscillospirales; family CAG-272; genus HGM12713. The sequence continues at coordinate 41,241 of JAZQWY010000164.1, forward strand.
GCATTACACCATATGAAGTTATATATGATGCGTTAAAGCTGGCTTCGGCAAGTACAGGTATAGGAGCTAGTAACTTAATGAGAGACGTTGTGGCGATATGGAACAGCATAATGGCATCATTAGGATACAAGAGCCTGATCATCGAATAAAAAATAAAAAATTTTTTGCATAGGGGGACTACCTTTTGGTAGTCTCCTTGTGTTATTCTGTATATGAAATACGGTTGAAGGAGGAATTAATGAAAATAATTCACGAGGTCACACTCGACGTTTCCCGTCAAGGCGTTCAGTGTGCCATACCTATCACACAGCATGACGCATATGTTCATAGGCTTATTATACATCTGCGAGACGGGCCCGAGCTTCTTAAGCTGAGTGCGCACGACAAGGCTGAGCTATACGTTGACACGGATACGTACGAAGACGTACAGATATACCTGGAGAATAGCGTTTATCCTGACTGCCTTGTATACGACATATCTCCATTTGTATCACAGGAGAGTGGAGAACATAGGGCGATACTTCAAATACACAACGAGGTAAACGGCGAGACTTTTATGTACTCTCCCGAGTTTGCACTTCATATCAAAAAGGATATGACGAGTTCGTCAAAAATTTTATCGTCTCCGCAGTATTCGGCAGTGCTAAAAGCTCTGTTGGCAGCAGAGCAGTACGCAAAAGAAAGTGAAGAATTTGCGAGACTTTTCAAGGAAGGAATAGCATACTACGCAGAAACAGCCGAAACAGCGCGACACTATACTAAAGGCGGCGAGATTGACCGAAAATTCCGTAGCCTTGAGGAAAATAGCGCGGCTTCAATTTCTTCAACACGACGTGGTAAGTTGTTAGATATTTTTCTCGAAAATAGTGCCGGTGAGATTGTAGATGGTGAAACCGTAGATTTGTTTGTAGAAAATCCGGTTAATCATATTTCGTATTATAAGAGTGGTGATAGCTATGTGCTGAGGCTGTCTTTCCAAAATGGTAATGCGCAGGATATTGATATCTCGGCTGTTATGAGAGAAATTAATAATCGCTTCCAAGAAATAGATAGCAGGCTTTCTGCACTTGAACAAAACTAAACAAATAGGAGGATATAATTATTATGCTACTTGAAAAAGCAAAAATTTACGGCGTTGATGGGGTCGGAGCGAAAAGTCCGACACTTACAAGAACAGATGATGCCGTAGGACTGTCTTATACTGTTGGAGCAAGCGAGATTACTAGTGACTTTAACAACTGCTACCCGTGGAGCGATATACAGGAAGTTACCGACCCAGCAGGGAATGTCTTTATTAGAATACCTAAATTTTATGGCAAAGTCACAAAAAACAGCGACGGCACGTACAAGTATCAGATTTCGGGTGTTCGTTACGACGGATTCTCCACGCTGTTTATCGACGGCAAGGGCAACGAAATAGATTACGTGCTTGTCGGTAAATATGAAGGCTCAGGCTCGTCCTCTCGCGTGTATTCAAAAAGCGGACAGCCCGTGCTTGGTGACATTAAATTTGCGGATTTTCGTTATGGCTGTAGCGCCAACGGAAAGGGCTATCAACAGTACGATTTCCTTATAGACGCAATTATCAAACATTTGTTTCTGATTGAGTTTGCCACCACAAATTCACAGAGCATTATGAGAGGCTATAATGCGCCGAATAATAAACGCCCACCCATCTCAACGGGTAACACTGATTCCGTAGCAACTCCAAGTGGCTCTAATGGCAGTAATACGGACGGCTATCATGCTTGTAAATATCGCGGCATCGAAAACCCGTGGGGCAACACTTGGAAGTGGTGCGACGGCGTTTATTTTGACGGCAATAAGGTTTATGTCTGCACCGACCCAACTATGTATTCCAATAGAGGTCCGAATGCGCCGTACTTTTATATGGGTGACAGATGTATGTCTAATGGATACTCTTCTGTCATTACTCCCTTTGAAAAGATGCCTTTACTCGGCTATACCACAGAAGCAAGTGGCGATGATGCAACATATTACAGCGACATATACTATACTTCCGCTACGGGCAACACAATGCTTGTTGGTGGGCGTTGGAACATAGACGCAGAGGCGGGTCTATGGGCTTGTGGTGGAAACACTATGGATAATATCGACCTAGGACCAGATTTAGCTGGGCGCCTCTGTTATAAACCAATTTAACTTAAACGGTGGGTTTGTGTGAGTATGAAATATATAGTTATTAACGACATAGCCATTCTAGCCACCAGAAATATTGAGGAGATAGACGATATTAACGGCTTAAAGGTGACATTTGAAGGTGTTACCGATATAGAAGATAATGCCACATTGAATCTTATTTTCATCGGTGACACGGATATCCGTGACACCGATATCCGTGTTACAGATGAACGGTTAACGAAAACAATACACGACAATTATACAACTATTATGCCTGAGGAGTTGCAGGAAGGTATATATCACGTAACGGTCTGCTGGACTAGCCATGAAAACAATGAAAACGTAACACACGAAGCCTGCGGATGCCCTTTTAAGGTGTATAAGCAGAATGACTGGAAAAGGGCAATAATTCCAGCCCCGCTGTCAAGCGCGACAAATATAGAGCATATGTGGAAGGGAATAATAAATACGCTTGAGAGAGTATTGCCCGCAATAGACAGCTATCAAAACGGAAACGATGTAATTTAGTAAAGGAGAAAAAATGAAAAAGTTTATTTTCGTGTTAATGGCGTTTGCCCTTATATTCGTCGGTACTGTTGGTGTTTGCGCAGAAGAAGCAAGTGTTGATGCGGATTCAAAAATTACAGAACAGATACTGACCGAAACACAAACGACATCAGAAGAAACGGCGCCGGTGGAAACAGCACCGGAAGAAACAAAGTCAACCGACGAATACGCAAAGACTTTTGTCGATTACATATTCTCGGGCGGTGCGGGCTCTGAGGAGCTTATGGATAAAATAATCGCTATGGGTGAACAGTATCAGGCATCGAAGGAAGCTGGATATACATTTGAGGAAAGAATAGCTCAGATGATAACTACTGAGAATATTACTACTCTTGCCGCAGCGGGATTCTTGGTTATATGTGGAATCGCTTTCTTTGTTATAGAACAGAAACAAAAAAAGGATAGACACAAGATATATTCATACGTTTCGGAATTAGAGCAAAAATATAGCGCCGAGATTGAGTCAAATACTAAGTTGAAAGATGATATTGAAAAACAGCGTGAGAGTATTGAAGAAATGAAAGCTATTCTTACAGCTCTACGCGATAATTCGATAAACTCTAAGGACGATATGAATAAGGTGGCCCATGCAAACGTAGCCGTTGCTAAGATGGTTAAAGATGTGTTCCTTAATTCAAAAACTCTTGATGCAAGTGCTAAGGCATTGATGGTACATAACTATATGGAGGTTGTTGAGTCTGAGACGGATAAAAAGGAGAATGAAAAGTGAGCGATAGGATGAAATATGAGTTGTGGGATTTTTTGGCGAGACTGTGCGCGGTTATCCCACCACTCGGAGCTACGCTGTTTTTCTTCCCGGAATGGATAGAGCAATCCCCGCGAGCGACATTCTCTGGAATGTTGCTTGTCGCAACGTTGATATGTATGGTTCCGTTTTGGAAAAAGATTCTTCAAATTTCCAAATCTTTTTCCTCTACGTCGATGCCAGTGTTTTGGATTATACTTTTTGCTGTGTTCTTTGTTGTAAGAGATATCGTAGACAGAATAATGTATATATCCTTATTTGGACTTTTGGGTTCAGGAATAAGTATGGCAGTTTGTATTATGCGAAATAAATATGCTTACGCTCTTTCTAAAGAAACTGATAAAGAAGGGAAGAACAAGTAATGTATAACGAAATCGACGACGAAACAAAAGCCGAAAAAAGAAGACAAACACGAAAAAGCCTTGAAAGGGAGATAGCAGGCGCTGAGCCTGATAGGATACAACTTAATGACCTAATGCTCGGGGCGCTAGTTCTGTTGGCTGCTATTATATCCTTTACCGATTTTTCGTTTTCTGTAGGAGATATCCGAAATTTTACGGCACTGACACTCTTTCTTTATATCATTACAATGTTCGTTTATAGAAACAGCTACGCCAAAGGAATATCGAGAGGAAAAAAAGATACCGAGTACCAGGAAGCTCTTTCAAAATATCGTGATAAGAGAGAATCAATATACGAGCGAAATCTTGCTAAACGTGTACCTGAGTTTTGTACTTACTATAAGAAGAAAGAACTCAGAGAATATAGAGAGAGTCTTTTGGTAGATATCGAGATGGAGTATGACGAGTATAAAGAAAAGTATCTTAGAATGCCGTATAAAGAAATCAGAAAACAAGCTCTTTCGTATGAGGCAAAGAAAATTATTGCTAAATGTAATGCTGCCAAAGCAATAAAACTTTATCCTGGAATGATCCTTAATGAGAACGGCGAATTTGACCGACATAAGCTTCTAGGAAAAAGTGGTCGAGAACGTGAGCGTTTAGACAAAAAGAAACAAGCCGTAACCAGAGCAATTTACGTCGTGTTCGGGGCTATGGTGGCTTTCGATGTCATCTTTAATTTTTCTTTGTTGACAATAGCACAGTGGGTTGTAAGAATGTTGCCTGTTGTTATTGCTATAATAAGTGGCGACGATGGCGGGTACTGTAATGTTACGGTTACAGAGACATTTTTCAAAAACGGACAGATAAACGTAATAAATTTGTTTAACGAATACATAAGCGTAGAGGAAAAAGTGATAAATACCCCAGAATATATTGTGGAAAAAAATAAAGAAAATTAGCAAAAACTATTGACATTTCTTGGAAATTGTGATAAAATTAACTCAAATAAGTGGTTTTAATCCGCTATTTTGTTGAATTTTGAAAAGCAAAATTTGTTGCCGACTTTGTTACCAACGCTCACGAACTCACGCGATTTCTGACGATTTTTGTTTGAATTTGTTCCGTGAAAAAACAAAAAATAAAACCTCACAAATCCTTTAATTACAAGGTTTTGCAAGGTTTTTGGCTTGGAGCTGGTGATGTGACTCGAACACACGACCTGCTGATTACGAATCAGCTGCACTACCGACTGTGCTACACCAGCATATTTTTTGGCAACGCTAATATTATACTTGCAATTTATCCTTTTGTCAAGATGTTTTTAATAAAAAATAAAAATAGTATTTGAAAAATGAAGAATATGTGTTATAATATCAGTGTATTGTGTTTTAACGAACCCGCTTTTATACGGAGGAAGTGAAAATGAGTGATACCAATAATAAATACATATATCTTGACAAAATAAAATCTCCCGCCGACCTTAAGGCTTTGCCCACCGAGGCTATGGATAAGCTAGCGGAGGAGATACGCGCCGAGCTCGTGGAGCGAGTGTCTCAGAACGGCGGACATCTCGCTTCTAATCTCGGGGTGGTGGAGATGACTATGGCGATACACCGCGTGTTCAACTCCCCCCACGACCATATCATATTTGACGTAGGACACCAAAGCTACGTTCACAAGATGCTTACGGGCAGATTTGAGAGAATGGATACCCTGCGTCTACCAGGCGGTATCAGCGGCTTTACCAAGCGCGAGGAGAGCGAGCACGACTGCTTTGGCGCTGGGCATAGCTCCACGTCTCTGTCGGCGGGGCTCGGCTTTGCCGTGTCCGATAAGCTGAATGGCTCTGACGCGTATACTGTCGCGGTTATCGGTGACGGAGGGTATACGGGCGGAATGATACATGAGGCGCTAAATAACTGCCGAAAGGACATCAGGCTCATAATTATTATGAACGAGAATGAGATGTCGATTTCCAAAAATATCGGCAGCTTTGCTATGAATTTGGCTAAGATAAGAAACAAATCGGGATATTTCAAGACGAAAAAGGCGACGGGCGCTTTTCTTATGAAGATACCGCTTGTGGGCAAGAAGCTTTTCTGGCTTGTAAGAGGGGTGAAGAAGTCGGTAAAGAGTACCCTGTACGGCTCAAATTATTTTGAGAGTATGGGACTTACCTATCTCGGTCCTATCGACGGAAACGATTATCACGAAATCGAAAATCTGCTTCGTGAGGCTGTCAAGCTCAACGAGAGCGTGGTGGTCCATATAAAGACTAAAAAGGGAAAGGGCTATGCTCCAGCAGAGGAAGCTCCTGATAAATACCACGGAATGTCGCCTGCCTCGGCTACCAAGTCAGATAAGCCGAATTTTTCCCATATTATGGGAGCGAAGCTTGCAGATATGGCACAGCGTGACGACAAAATATGCGCCATAACAGCCGCTATGTGCGACGGAACGGGACTTGAAGCCTTCCGTGACAGACACCCCGAGCGATTTTTTGACGTGGGTATCGCGGAGGAGCACGCGGTCACCTTTGCTTCAGGACTTGCCGCAAATGGAATGAAGCCTTATTTCGCGGTCTACTCCTCGTTTTTGCAAAGAAGCTATGATAATATAATTCACGACGCTGCGCTTCAGAAGCTCCCCGTAAAGATATGCATAGACCGTGCGGGGCTCAGCGACACAGACGGGGCTACACACCACGGAATATTTGACGTTGCTTTTCTCTCTCAGATACCCGAAATTAAGATATTTACTCCTGTGACGGAGGCAACGCTTGAACTTGCGCTTGAGGAAGCGGACAGTTTTACAACACCCTGCGCCATAAGATATTCAAACAGTGTTGAGAGTGACCGAGTTCTCTCAGAATTTTACCCTAACGGTACGCCTGAGAGCCTTGGCGCGGTGAGAAATTATACAGATGATGATGCTCCCGCGGCTGTGATAGTAACACACGGAAGGATAGTGACCGAGGCGCTCTACGCGGCAGACGCCCTTGCAGGGCAAGGGGTAAAGGTTGGAATTATCCTTCTTGAGATACTGAAACCATATGGCGAGACTGCAGAGCGCATCGCAAAAATGCTCCCCGCAGGCGAGTGTCGAGTGATATTCCTTGAGGAGGAGATAAAGAACGGCGGCATGGGAATGATTCTTGAAGATAAGCTACGGGATATACCAGTGATGAAAAACAAGACTACCCGTATTCTCGCGGTAGACGATACCTTTGTTGACCGTACCGTGGGCGAAGGTATATACGATGCCGCCCGCATCAGCGCAAAGCACATAGTTGATGCAGTAAATGATTGATAACTTAAAAAATAAAATATAAAAATCACCGCAGAATTTTCTGCGGTGATTTTTTGCGGCTTTATTTCAAAACCTTAAAATGAACAAGAAACTGAATAATGATACCTGCAATGACATAAAGGTCAAGCAGTGTTCCAAGTATACCGCAAACGATATTTACGATCGGAATAAGGGCAGTAAGAGCGATTATAAGTCCGCCGACTATTCCAACAACGAGGTACACAAGAACGCCGATTACAAGGTTAGCAACCGAACCAACAAATTTAAAAGAGAGAGGGAAAAGCTTCTTCAAGGTATCCATATTATTATCCTCCATAAAAATATTACGCTGTCAATTTTACTACTTTTTTGTAAATATGTCAATAGATATTTTGTATTTTATTTTTCATCAGACCGAATGAGACAAAATATTCATCTCTGGGGGGGTATAATGATAGCAGAAACTTCGGGGAGGTAGAAATGGGACAGACGGTATACGTGGATCTTTTATTTATGATAAATTTCAGTATGGATTTTCTCTGTTTTTTTCTATGTGCTAAGATACTTGGAAGAAAGCTGTCGATCTCAAGAGCGATTGCGGCATCAGCTTTTGGGGGCTGCTATTCGGATATCGCGCTTTTTATCAGCGTGGGGCGGGTACAGTCGCTTGTGATAGATATCTTGGTATGCGCGGTGATGTGCGCTATGGTTTTCTGCAAGAAGGGCAAGAACTCATCTCTGCCGCTTTACATATTAGTCTACGTCGCTATATCAATGGCACTTGGCGGTTTTATGACCGCTATATTCAATCTTCTGAACAAAGCCGACCTACCTCTTGAGCAGGGCTCGTCGGACGGAATATCGGTCTGGCTTTTTGCTGTTCTCGCTGCTGTAAGCGCGGTGATAACCCTCGTAGGCGGTAGATTTTTCAGGGCAAAGTCCTCGCAAAAGAATGCCGATATAGAGGTGACGTACGGGGGAAATTCGGTAAAGCTAAGAGCACTGACCGACAGCGGAAATCTTCTGCGCGAGCCGATAAGCGGGAAGCCCTGTATAGTGGCAGACGTATCCTCATTGGAGAGCGTAATACCCCGCAAACTTGCGCGAGCAGCGAGGGAGAAAGATATTTCTGTGATAGGAGAGCTATCTCCGAAGGACGCAAAGAACGTAAGAGTGATACCTATAAAGACTGCGGGGGGCGAGGGCGTATTGCTCGCCCTGCGCGCGGACTGCGTGACGGTCGACAGCGGACGGGGAGCAGAGACGGTAGATGCCTTTGTGGCTCTGTCGGATATAGATAAGAGCGCCGACGGAAGCGAGGCTTTGCTTCCGCCGGAGCTGCTCGTGTGATTTTTGGAGGTGTATAATGAGACTTTATAATTTTTTTAGCCGAATATCCGCAAGAATAAATAAATTTATCAACAGGCTCAGGTCGGCTCTTTCACGTCGATGTGGAGGGATATACTATGTTAACGGTCCTGAAGTGTTGCCGCCGCCTCTCTCGCGCGAGGAGGAGGCAAGCGTTATTGAGCGACTTGAATCTGACGATAGCGCGAGGCAGATACTTATTGAGCACAATCTGCGCCTTGTAGTCTATATCGCCAAGAGATTTGAAAATACGGGCGTGGGGATAGAGGACTTAGTCTCGATTGGCACGATAGGGCTTGTGAAGGCTATCAATACCTTCCGTGCGGACAGAAATATAAAGCTGGCTACGTATGCTTCAAAGTGTATAGAGAACGAGATACTTATGTACATAAGAAAGACCTCGGGGATAAAGGCTGAGGTCTCTATCGACGAGCCACTGAACGTGGATTGGGACGGAAATGAGCTGTTGCTTTCAGACGTTCTGGGCAGTGATGACGACGGGGTGATATTCGAGATAGAGCAGATTGAGGAGAGGGCGGCGATAAGGCGCGCTGTGGCAAATCTTGATGACAGGGAGAGGGAGATAATAGAGCTGAGATACGGTATGCGCGGTGAGCCTGAGCTTACTCAAAAGGAAGTAGCCGACAGACTTGGCATATCTCAATCATACATATCACGGCTTGAAAAAAAGATAATCGCAAGGCTCAGAGATGAGTTGGAGGCAAATGTGTAGGGGATTTCTTGTTGGGACAAGAAATTGTGAAAGAAAAGTAAGCGAAAAAATAATATAAATTTTCAAAAAGGTATTGCAATTTGAAAATAAATGTGATATAATAACTCCATTCGTGAATCGATGTCAAAGAACATCGAAATAATATAAGCGAGGAGAAATAAAAATGAAACAGGGAATTCATCCTAATTACGAAGAGTGCGTAATCAGATGCGCGTGTGGCGAATCTGTTGTTACCAAGTCTACAAAGGGCGGCGAGATCAAGGTTGAAATTTGTTCCAAGTGTCACCCCTTCTTCACAGGAAAGCAGAAGTTCGTTGACGCAGGCGGACGTGTTGACAAGTTCAAGAAGAGACTTGAGGCAAGCAAGTAATTTAACAAATATACAAAAAGGGCAGTTTCAAACAGAAGCTGTCCTTTTGTATTTTATAGTATAAAAATATTATTTAATTTTTACGAGCGTATCAATACCTCTACGCAGAGCATCTGCGAGAGCGTCGATATCCGCTTTTGTATTATACTCCGAAAGACTTACGCGGAGAGAGCAGTCAGCGCGGTACGCGTCAAGTCCGAAGGCTATAAGGGAGGAGCTGGGGCGTGTTGAGTGCGAGGAGCAGGCAGAGCCGCTGGAGACGTATATTCCTTCTCTCGAAAGATAGTGTAGCATAGTTTCGCTCTTTATGCTCGGCAGAGTTAAGTTGAGTATGTGGGGCGCGGCTTTTTCTTTTGGAATATTCAGCGTTACGTCAAGGTGCCCAAGCTTTTCTATAGAGTATTCCCGAAGCTTGCTCATATGTGTTATCACGTTGTCAAGTCTTGGATAAGCGTCCGCCGCCGCTGCACCAAATCCCGCTATTCCTATCACGTTTTCCGTTCCAGAGCGCCAGCCGTCCTCCTGACCGCCTCCAACGAGGAAGGGAATTATCCGTTTTGTCTTTATTATTTCCTTGGAAATATAAAGTCCTCCAACGCCCTTGGGCGCGTGTATTTTATGACCGCTTATCGTTACGAGGTCGGCGTGTATTTTTTCGGGTGTAAATTTCGTCTTAAGAAAACCTTGAACCGCGTCACAATGAGTGATAGCGGTGGGGTATGCGTCCTTTATGAGCTTGAACGCTCGTGCCACATCGTAATGCGCTCCCGTTTCGTTGTTTACCATCATAAACGAAGCGAGGAATATCTTTTTGTCAAGTGCCGCCTTGACGGCACCGATATCCAAAACGCCCTCCCTCGTGGGTATCCTTATCACCTCAAATCCGGACTTCTCAAGCCTTGCCATAGCGTTCTCGACCGATGGATGCTCAGAGTCTGTGGTGAGTATACGGTTTGCGTCTCTGCGTTCCTTGGCAAAAGCGGAGCCGAAAAGCGCCAGAGAGGTCGCCTCTGTTCCGCAGGAGGTAAAAACAAGCTCTCCGCTGTTTCTCGCGCCAAGAGCTACGAGGATATTTTTTCTTGCCTCAGATATCAGTTTTTCCGCCCTCAGTCCCGCATCGTGGAGAGAGGAGGGATTGCCGTAGCATTCAATCGCCTCGGATATCTTTGCCCTTGCCGCCTCGCATATTGGCGTTGTGGAACTGTTGTCCAGATATATTTCCATTTTTAATTCCTTCCTTTTTGTGAAATAGCGGGAAGAAAGATTTCGTCTTAAATCTTTCTTCCCGCAAATTTTGAAAGAGTTATCTGAAGCTGAATTCAGATATCATTCTGTCAACGTCCGCCATATGAGAATCAAACATCTCCGCGGTGGAGGTGTAGGTTATTGAGTAGACAATTCCACCGAAAACGAATGTTACCTGCTTTATTTTGAAGCTGATACCGTCGTAGCTTGCCTCAAAGGTCAGCGATATAGCATCTCTTTCGGCAACCTTTATGTCGGTCTTATCAATAAAGGTGTAGCCTTTTATAGACTCGGCGTATTTTTTCTCACACTCGGCGATATAGTCAGCCGCAGTCATCTCTCCGTCGGGAGAGAAGGAGGTGACAGTTACGTTAGATTTCTCACTTTCGGGATAGTAAGCCTCGCTCTTTCCGCTTTCCGAGAAGCATATCCAGCTCTTTGGAACGTAAAGCCTGTATTCAAGCTTGTCTCCAGAAGCTATCTTCATTCCCGCGGGGGTCTTTTTATCCACGACCTCGTCGTTTGCGGGCTTAGGCTTGTCACAGAGAACGAACGCCGATGTGACGTCGCTTATTACCTTCGTATATTCCTCGCTCACCGAGGCTGTGGGAAGATAAAAATTTAGAGAAACCATATCGCCCTTGTGCTTGGCGCTTATCTGTGTGCAGGTGTAGTCTACGCCGTCCATCTTAGCGGTGTAGGTCATCTTCCGAGCGTCAACGCCCGAGAGTATAGCCGCGTCGTTAGCCTCTATCTTAAAGGTATCGAGCGAGTTGGCATAGCCTTCCGCGCAGTACTGCATATACTGCTCAAGTGTTGTATTTTCGTCCGCGGGGGTGTAATATCTT